>JAEYIG010000229.1 GCA_023409175.1 Pseudomonadota bacterium | reverse complement strand
CTGTACCCTGGGCGGCTGGCTGAAATTGCCTTTCTGGCCCTGTGTGGGGTATATGACGATCGGCAAATTTGTGCGTTATCTTTTAATGACCTGGTTATTGTTATACATTCCCAATGAGACCTGGCGGGAATTTGCACGTCTTCTGGGATGATGGCAGGAAAAAATTCAAAAATGGAAAATGATTGTGGGTTGTGTGCGTCCAGACAGGAAGAAGCGGTTTTTTCAAACGAAAAATGGCGGGTGATTCAGGTCGACGACAAGGATTATCCGGGGTTTTGCCGGGTCATCTGGAATGGGCATATTCGTGAAATGACGGATCTTTCCGAGGCTGACAGGCTCGATTTGATGAATGTGGTCTGGACGGTTGAAAAAGTCGTCAGGGAAGTGATGCAGGCAGACAAGATCAACCTGGCTTCTCTTGGCAATATGGTGCCCCATCTGCACTGGCACGTCATCCCCCGTTTTGAAAACGACAGGAATTTTCCCGATTCCATCTGGTCTGCTCAAAAACGTCAGGCAGATGAAAAGGCGTTAAGCGACAGAATGGCAAGGGCATCCTCCCTCAGGGAAGAGCTGCGTCAGGCTCTTGAAAAACAATTTAAGTAGATTACGGCTGTCATGACAAAACTGACCCATTTCGGTTATCAAAAAATTAACGAAGAGGAAAAATCGGAGAAGGTCGCCGAGGTATTCAATCACGTTGCCAACCATTACGACCTGATGAATGACCTGATGTCGGTGGGGATGCACCGCTTGTGGAAAGCGTTTGCCGTTTCGCAGGCTGGCGTGAAAGAAGGATTCAGGGTCCTGGATATCGCTGGTGGAACCGGTGACCTGACCTATTCTTTTTCGAGGCAGGTTGGGGATGAAGGAGAAGTCTGGCTGACAGACATCAATGAAACAATGCTGCAACATGGGCGTGACAAACTCCTGAACAGGGGAGTGCTCGTCCCGACACTGGTGTGTGATGCTGAAAGACTGCCTTTTCCTGACAATTATTTCGATCGTGTTATAGTATCGTTCGGCCTTCGGAACATGACTCACAAGGAACAGGCTTTGTCCGAGATGAATCGTGTGTTGAAACCGGGAGGCAAACTGCTGGTTCTGGAGTTTTCTAAGGTATGGAAGCCCCTGCAGAACCTGTACGATATTTATTCTTTTTCCGTGCTGCCATGGCTTGGAAAGCATGTGGCGAAAAGTGCGGATAGCTACCGCTATCTGGCAGAATCCATACGGGTTCATCCGGATCAGGCAACTTTACAGAAAATGATGGAAGATGCCGGATTTGTTTGTGCCAGATTTTTCAATCTGACCGCAGGAGTGGTCGCCCTTCATACTGGTATGAAGATATAAAAGGAGATTTATGAAAAAGTTTTTGCTTGCATTCGTTTTGGTGGCAAGTTTGTCGTCGATGGTTATGACGGACGTTCAGGCAAGAAGATTGGGAGGCGGGTCGTTCGGACGCCAGTCTTCCAATATCGGCAGGATTGCGCCCATGCAAAGAAGCATGCCGAACCAACAGGCACAACAGGCCCAACGTGCAGCCAATCAATCCCAGGCG
Source organism: Pseudomonadota bacterium (assembly GCA_023409175.1). Lineage (GTDB taxonomy): Bacteria > Pseudomonadota > Gammaproteobacteria > Burkholderiales > Burkholderiaceae_D > Oxalobacter. Next base: position 2,407 of record JAEYIG010000229.1, on the reverse strand, counting down.
GCTAACGCCGCAAGACCCGCCAGCCGCTGGGGTGGCATTCTGGGTGGTGCATTGCTCGGTCTCGGTTTGGGAGCCTTGTTGAGCCATATGGGCATCGGAGGTGATTTTGCGGGAATGATCAGTACGGTATTGATGCTGGCGATCATTTTCTTTGCCATCCGTTTTCTCATGCGCCGTTTTTCAGGGAAACGGAGAGAACAGGATCAGAACGCTTATGCGTCGCACTATAACGATACTGGTTATAACCCGTCTTCCACTCCTGAAATCGGGTCCGGACTCCCTCACCAGTATGCCGGCAACCAGCCTTCAAGTGCCAATGTTGGAATGATGAATGACAATTGGGGAATTCCCGTCGATTTCGATGTCCCTGCATTCCTTCGTGCGGCAAAATCGTATTACATCCGGATGCAGGCGGCATGGGACAAGGCGGACATTCACGATATTCATGAATTCACGACGCCGGAGATGTTTGCTGAAATCAAGCTCCAGTTGCAGGAGCGTGGCCCCGGTCCGAACATAACGGACGTCGTGTCACTGAATGCCGAATTGCTGGGTATTGAAACACTGGACAATGAATACATGGCCAGCGTGAAATTCTCGGGAATGATCAAGGAATCCGAAGGGGCTCCGGCTGAACCGTTTGAGGAAATCTGGAATATGACCAGACCAGTCAATAAAAAAGACGGCTGGGTTCTGGCAGGCATTCAGCAATTGTCCTGAGATATTGACTGAAAAATGTTCAAATAAAACCGTCCGTATGAAACGCGGACGGTTTTTTTGTGTTTTGAATGCATATGGATTTGTTTTTTGCCTACAAAACCGGTAGTCAGGCATAGGAAAATAACATATCGTATCCGGATGGATGACTGTAAAGTAAAAACAATGCTGATGGGAGTGAATCAAACATGCGAAAAGTCTGGCGACTGATCGTTATTTTTTACATCCTGTTCCGGTACGGGCTGGACGAAATGGCTGTTTCGTACATCCCGAGCCAGCGTTTTATTGTCTTTTACCGCCGCGTATTTTTCTGGCGCAATCTGTCTGTCCCGCCGGGAGTCCGGTTAAGACTGGCGCTTGAAAATCTTGGGCCTATCTTCATCAAGTTCGGCCAGATGCTGTCGACGCGCCGTGATTTGCTTCCCGACGATATTGCGGATGAACTGTCCAAGCTTCAGGACAGGGTTCCTCCTTTCGATTCAAATGTGGCCGTCGAACAGATTACCGAGTATCTGGGTGCGCCCCCGGAAGTATTGTTCGCTTCTTTCGACCGCATCCCCGTGGCATCCGCTTCGGTGGCACAGGTGCATTTCGCACGATTGCATAACGGGCGTGAAGTCGCCGTCAAGGTATTGCGGCCCGAAATGAAAAAACGCATTGGCCGCGATATCGAGCTGATGTACGTTTTTGCGGCTCTGGGGGAAAGGTTCTGGAAGGACGGCAAACGCCTGCGTCTGTCGGCTGTCGTTCACGAGTTCGACAAATCATTGCACGACGAACTTGACCTGATGCGGGAAGCCGCCAATTACAGCCAGTTGCGCCGTAATTTTGCCGATTCCGAAACACTGGTCGTGCCGGAAATTTTCTGGGATTACTGTTCCACCAATGTCATTGTGATGGAAAGGATGTACGGCATCCCCATTTCCCGGATTGACAAGCTGATGGAAGCCGGTTTCGATTTGAAGAAACTGGCAAACAATGGCGTCGAGATTTTCCTGACTCAGGTGTTCAGGGATGCCTTCTTCCATGCGGACATGCATCCGGGAAACATTCTCATTTCGACGGCACCTTCCACTTACGGCAAGTATGTTGCCCTTGATCTGGGTATTGTCGGGATGCTGGACGATTTCGACAAGGAATATCTCTCTAAGAATTTTCTGGCTTTTTTCCGGCGTGATTACAAAATGGTCGCCGAGGCGAACATCGAATCCGGTTGGGCGCCTCCGGGTACCAGTGTGGTGGAACTGGAAGCAGCCGTCCGGGTCTGTTGCGAACCGATGATTGACCGTCCGTTAAGGGATTTTTCTTTCGGGCTGGTATTGATGCGCCTGTTCCAGACTTCGCGGCGTTTCAATATTGAAGTGCAGCCCCAACTGGTTCTGTTACAGAAAACCATGTTGAATATTGAAGGGCTCGGGCGTCAGCTTGACCCGGATCTCGATCTCTGGAAAACGGCCAAGCCTTTCCTTGAAGACTGGATGGACAGACAGGTGGGTGTACGCGGCATGATTGACCGGTTCAAGCTCGAAGCCGTCAATTATGGACAGATTCTCCCGCAGTTACCGCGTTTGCTTGCTGAAGCGCTGAAAAATGTCGCCAAACCGGATGACAGGGGCCAATTGCTGGATCAGCTGATCATCGAGCAAAAGAAAATCAATGGGCGCCTGACGGGCCTGCTCTATTTTGCCGG
>JAEYIG010000146.1 GCA_023409175.1 Pseudomonadota bacterium | reverse complement strand
TGACGGCAAGGGTATAATAATCAATTCCCGGTTTTTGCCTCAATTTTTTCCATTCTGGAATATACCTTATGCTTATTCTCGCTGGCTCCAATGCCTTGTCCGCCTTTCGTGCCAAAAGACTGTTGTCCGCCTTGCAGGCAATTGATCCTGCCATTACGGGCGTAACGGCGCGTTATCTGCATTTTATTGATGGTGCTGATGCCACTTCGAAAGAAGAGCTTGACCGTTTGAATTCATTACTGACTTATGGCGATCCCTTCATTGGAAATGAAAAAGGTGACGAATATGTGGTTGTTCCACGGATCGGAACGATTTCACCATGGTCGTCAAAGGCAACGGATATTGTCCACAACTGTGGATTGAATGATGTAAAGCGCGTGGAACGCGGTATTTCCTACCGGATACAGCGTCCCAAAAAGGCAGCTCCGCTTTCAGAAAAAGACCGTCTGGAATTGATGGACAAGCTACACGACCGCATGACGGAAATGGTTCTGGCGAAACGCAAGGATGGAGAAGCGCTTTTTCAGGAACTGGATGCGAAACCGCTGGAATATGTGGATGTTGTCGCCGGTGGCAAGGATGCGCTGGTCAAGGCCAATGGCGAACTGGGGCTGGCCCTGTCTGACGATGAAATAGATTATCTGTTCGATGCTTTCTCGAAAGCAGGCCGCAATCCGACGGATGTCGAACTGATGATGTTCGCACAGGCAAACAGTGAACATTGCCGCCACAAGATTTTCAATGCAGACTGGACGATTGATGGCCAGGATCAGTCCATTTCGCTTTTCGGAATGATCCGCAATACGCATGAAAAGCATCCGGAAGGCACTATCGTTGCCTACAAGGACAATTCTTCCATCATCGAAGGTGCGAAGGTCATGCGTTTTTATCCGCAGGGCGGGAAAAAGGATTACATCTATCGTCCGAATGAGGAGCTGGCCCATATCCTGATGAAGGTCGAAACGCATAACCACCCGACTGCCATTTCTCCATTCCCGGGCGCGGCAACGGGTTCCGGCGGTGAAATCCGTGACGAAGGCGCAACTGGTCGTGGCGCGAAACCGAAAGCAGGCCTGACCGGTTTTACCGTTTCCAATCTTCTGTTGCCCGAAGCGCAGCGCAGTTGGGAAAATACGGCTGACGCGACCAAAGATCAGAAGGCAGATGGACAGGCTGCCTATGGCAAGCCAGACCGGATCGCGTCGCCTTTGCAAATCATGATTGATGGCCCTATCGGTGGTCGGCGTTCAACAACGAATTCGGTCGTCCAAACCTGACGGGGTATTTCCGCACGTATGAACAGAATGTGGACAATCAGGTATTTGGCTATCACAAGCCAATCATGCTGGCGGGCGGTATCGGTTCCATTTCGGATCTGCATACCAAAAAGAATGAATTGCCGGTCGGAACCCTGTTGATCCAGCTGGGTGGCCCGGGCATGCGTATCGGGATGGGTGGCGGTGCCGCTTCTTCGATGGCAACTGGTGCGAATAACGCTGATCTGGATTTCGATTCAGTCCAGCGTGGCAATCCTGAAATGCAGCGCCGTGCTCAGGAAGTCATCAACGCCTGCTGGTCGATGAAAGAAAACAACCCGATTCTGTCTATTCATGATGTCGGTGCTGGCGGCTTGTCGAACGCATTCCCTGAAATCACGAACGACGCCGACCGTGGCGCGGTTTTCGATTTGCGGAATGTCCCATTGGAAGAAAGCGGTTTGTCCCCGCGTGAAATCTGGAGCAATGAATCGCAGGAACGCTACGTTCTGGCGGTCGGGCAGGAAAACATCGAGTTGTTTGACGGCCTGTGCGAACGTGAACGCTGTCCATATTCCATCGTAGGGGTGGCAACGGAAGAACGCCAGCTGAAGGTCGTCGATCCGCAGTACAACAACGAGCCAGTCGATATGCCGATGGACGTTTTGCTCGGCAAACCGCCGAAGATGCATCGTGATGTAACGCATGTTGCCAACGATTATCCGGCCGTCAAACTCGACCATCTTGATATCGACAAAGTTGCCAAAGACGTCATGCTTTTGCCGACAGTCGGCGACAAGTCTTTCCTGATCACGATCGGTGACCGTTCCGTCGGTGGCCTGACGAGCCGTGACCAGATGGTTGGGCCATGGCAGGTTCCGGTAGCGGATTGTGCCGTCACGCTGATGAGTTTTGAAGGCTATGCCGGTGAAGCGATGGCAATGGGTGAAAGGACGCCTCTGGCCGTTATAGATGCACCCGCTTCTGGCCGTATGGCGATCGGTGAGGCGTTGACCAATATTGCGTCTGCACCGATCAAGGATATTTCCGATATCAAGCTGTCAGCCAACTGGATGGCGGCCTGTGGTCAGCCTGGACAGGATGCGGCGCTCTTCGACACGGTCAAGGCTGTCGGTATGGATTTGTGCCCGGAATTGGGACTCAGCATTCCGGTCGGCAAGGATTCACTCTCGATGAGAACGACATGGAAAGACGGGGAACAGGACAAGGATGTCATGTCGCCGGTATCCCTGATCGTTTCCGCGTTTGCGCCTGTACCGGACGTTCGTGGCGCAATGACGCCTCTCCTGAATTCTGATGTTGGTGAAACGACTTTATTGTTGGTCGATCTGGGACGCGGCAAGAACCGCATGGGGGCTTCCGCTCTGGCTCAGGTGACTCAACAGATCGGTTCCTCGGTGCCTGATGTCGATAGCGCTGACGACCTGAAAGCATTCTTTACCGTCATCCAGAAACAGAACAAGGAAGCCCGGTTACTGGCTTACCATGACCGTTCGGATGGTGGTCTGTTTGCGACCCTGTGTGAAATGGCATTTGCCAGCCGTTGCGGTTTGTCGATTGACCTGGATTCGGTTGTCGATGCGGCAGTCGAAAAGGGAACGGATAAGGAAAATGTACTGGCAGCCCTCTTCAATGAAGAACTGGGGGCTGTTATCCAGATCCGTTCTGCCGATCTGAGAAAAATAAAGATGGCCCTGAAACGGGCAGGGCTGGACAAGGCAACGCATGTTCTGGGTACCATCACAGAAGGTGAAACGCTGGAATTCAAGCTGCGTGGCATGCCGGTTTACACGCATTCCCGTGTCAATCTGCACCGTTTGTGGAGTGAAACAAGCTGGCGCATTGCCCGCCTGCGTGACAATCCGGAATGCGCGGATATGGAATACGACCGTATTCTGGACGTGACCGATACGGGAATGGCTCCGCTGGTCACTTTCGATCTGGAAGAGGATATTGCGGCTCCGTTTATTGCCAGGAGCGCCCGTCCACAGGTGGCTATCCTGCGTGAACAGGGATCAAATTCACATGTGGAAACCGCTTATGTTATGCACAAAGCCGGTTTTGAAGCGATTGACGTTCATATGAGCGATCTGATCAGTGGCCGACTGTCGCTGGACGATTGCAAGGGGCTGATCGCTGTTGGCGGTTTCTCGTATGGTGACGTACTGGGGGCCGGTGAGGGTTGGGCGAAAACCATCCTCTTCAACGACAAGCTGAAAGAACAGTTCGAAACCTTCTTCATCCGTCAGGATACGTTCGCTCTCGGTATCTGTAACGGTTGCCAGATGATGAGCAGTCTTGCTTCCATGATCCCGGGTGCTGAGGCCTGGCCGAAGTTTGTCCGTAACCGTTCCGAACAGTTCGAGGCACGCTTCACGATGGTTGAAATCCAGAAGTCACCTTCGATTTTCTTCACTGGCATGGAAGGCACGAGAGCGCCGATCGTCGTCTCTCACGGTGAAGGCCGCGCCGATTTCTCCCAGCAGGGCAATATCGACAAGGCACTGGTTGCCATGCGCTATGTAGACCATCGTGGACAGCCGACGGAAATGTATCCGATGAACCCGAACGGTTCTCCAGAAGGTATGACGTCCGTTACGACACCGGATGGACGTTTTACCGTGTTGATGCCTCATGCCGAACGTGTTTTCAGAACGGTACAGCAATCGTGGGCGCCTGATTTCTGGGCTGAGAGTTCTCCATGGATGCGCATGTTCCGCAATGCTCGCAAGTGGATGAGCTGATGCTGTAACTGCTTGAACAGAAAACAGCCTGTTTCAAAGACAGGCTGTTTCCAATTGGAATATTGTTTTATTTAAACCACATCGACTATCTTGAGAATATTTTGCCTGAACCGAATGAAATGCCTGTACAGCCTTTTATTTTTGTTTCAGTAAAGACTGGCAAGCAGACTGTGCCATTTCTTTTGAATTCAAAACAGTCGGGTATGTCGTTTTTTTTCTTTTATAATCGTTGTTTCAGCATTATTGCTTACTACCAATACAAAAATGAAATCTGCCGAAATTCGCCAAAAGTTTCTGAACTTTTTTGAAGCCAAGGGCCATACTATCGTCCGTTCCAGCTCGCTGGTTCCAGCCAACGATCCTACCCTGATGTTGACAAATGCCGGTATGGTGCAGTTCAAGGACGTGTTCCTTGGTCTGGACAAACGGCCCTATACCCGTGCCACTTCCGTGCAACGGTGCGTGCGTGCAGGCGGCAAGCATAACGATCTGGAAAACGTTGGGTACACGGCACGTCACCATACTTTTTTCGAAATGCTGGGCAATTTCAGCTTTGGTGATTATTTCAAACGCGATGCCATTCATTACGCCTGGGAACTGTTGACCACGGTTTATAAACTGCCTGCCGACAAGCTCTGGGCAACGGTTTACTACGAAGACGACGAAGCTTTCGATATCTGGGCGAAAGAAATTGGGTTGCCTGAAGACAGAATCGTCCGTATCGGGGACAACAAGGGCGCGCGCTATGCATCGGACAATTTCTGGCAGATGGCCGATACTGGCCCTTGCGGTCCATGCAGCGAAATCTTTTATGACCATGGTCCTGATGTTGCCGGTGGCCCTCCGGGAAGCCCTGATGAAGACGGCGACCGTTACATCGAAATCTGGAATCTGGTGTTTATGCAGTTCAACCGGGATGATCAGGGCAATATGGAGCCACTGCCAAGCCCTTGCGTTGATACCGGCATGGGTCTTGAACGATTGGCAGCCGTATTGCAGCACGTTCACAGCAATTATGAGATCGACCTGTTCCAGAACCTGATCAAGGCCGCTGCCCGTGAAACGGGCACGACAGACCTGACGAACAATTCATTGAAGGTCATTGCCGACCATATCCGTGCCACGTCTTTCATGATCGTGGATGGCCTGATTCCGGGCAGTGACGGTCACGGTTACGTTTTGCGCCGGATTATCCGCCGCGCCTTGCGTCACGGTTACAAACTCGGCCAGACCAAACCATTCTTCTACAAGCTCGTTGAAGACCTCGTCAGGGAAATGGGCGCAGCGTATCCGGAACTGGTGGAAGCCGCCGGTTACGTCCAGCGCATCCTGCGCCATGAAGAAGAACGTTTCGGTGAAACGCTCGACAATGGCATGAAGA
>JAEYIG010000125.1 GCA_023409175.1 Pseudomonadota bacterium | reverse complement strand
CGACATTTTTCAGGCTGTTCTGTCCTGAAACTGGAAAACGGGAAATTGCTGATTGCGGTGCCAAACCAGTCCATCGCTGCGCGGCTGCGACAGCAAATGCCTCATTTACAGGCAGAACTGTGCCGTAGAGGGTGGCCCGTCGATTCGATCCGCCTGAAAGTCCAGCTTTCACAAAAACACTTTTTCGAACCTCCGGCAGCAAAAAAAACGCTATCTCCGAAAGCCTACGAATCCCTTGTGGACTTATATTCCAGACTGGACAGGACAAAACAGAACGACAGGTTGACATCCGCATTAGGCGAACTGATCAGAACCCATCAGCAGAAATCAGGGAAGTAGCGAGAGTGAAACCATCTTTCACTCAGGCTGGCATCCACTCCAGGGCAGACTGCTCAAAGAGCGAATTGGGAGCTTCTTCCTCGGACGTGAACGTCACGATCTCATACGCGTCAGGTTGTGCGAGCAATGCACGGATCAGCTGATTGTTCAGCGCATGGCCGGACTTGTGGGCCGTATAGCTGGCAAGCAAAGGATGTCCGATATTGTACAGGTCACCAATCGCATCCAGAATCTTGTGCCGAACGAATTCGTCTTCATAACGAAGGGCATGTGCATTCAGGATTCTGTATTCGTCCATGACGATGGCGTTTTCAAGGGAACCGCCTCGCGCCAGGCCCATGCCGCGCAATGTTTCGACATCCTTCACGAAACCGAAAGTACGCGCCCTGGAAACGTCCTGGACATAGGACACCTGTCCCAGGTCGATGACTGCCCGTTGATGGGTCGAATCAATGGCCGGATGGTTGAACTCGATGAAAAAGTCCAGCTTGAAACCATTGTATGGCTCCAGTCTGGCCCATTTCCGGTTGGTGCCTTCACCCTCACTGATCTCGACCGGTTTTTTGACCCGTATGTATTTTTTCGGGGCATCCTGTTCCTTGAGGCCTGCCTGTTGCAGCAGGAAAACGAAAGAGGAAGCGGAACCGTCCATGATCGGGATTTCTTCCGCATTGACGTCGACATGCAGATTGTCGATGCCCAGCCCTGAACAGGCCGACATCAGGTGTTCGATAGTGGATATGCGCGCCCCATCCTTGACAAGAGTGGAAGCCAGCATCGTTTCACCGATGGCTTCAGCGCCGACAGCAATCGACACCTCCGGTTTCAGGTCGGTCCGATGAAACACAATACCGGTATCGGGAGCGGCAGGGCGGAGCACAAGTTCGACTTTATAGCCGGAATGCAGTCCGATCCCGACCGTTCGGGTTGGATATTGTATGGTACGTTGCTTCAGCATGATTCGGGTCGCTATATCGTTATTGATTACCAGACAGGACAAAACGTCCGTTCAGGGCTTATTTTACCTTGTCATGAAATATCCTGCTTGATTGCACGAACTCATGACAGACACCGTTTTGTAACTTATACACTTCTGGCATAAACGGGCAATCATTTTTAACACTTGTAACAATTTCATTACCCGTTCTCCCGGCCGGAAAGGTTCAGGCCGGGAAAGGAAAAACCCGAATCAGTCCGCCTGCCTGCGCAGGAAAGCGGGAATGTCGTATGTTTCCATGCCATTCTTTTCAAGTGCGCGAACAGTATCGGTTGCCGATTCGCGTCCATGACGCCAGACAGCCGGTTTCTGAAGCGTTTCAAAAGAGGTGGTCTGTTCCTGGGTTGCAACGGCATCCTCGGCAACCGGCATGACGATGTCATTGTTGGTGCCGGTTCTGAGTTGTGGAGTCTGGATCAGGCGCATCGGTTTTTTGCTGCGTCCCAAACCGGTTGCCACGACTGTCACACGGATGTCTTCTCCCATCGTATCGTCATAAGCGATACCCTGGGCGATCGTTGCATCCGGGGAAGCGAACGCACGGACCGTTGCCATGACTTCCTTGATTTCCTTACCTTTCAGGCCACGGCTTGCAGTGACATTGACCAGAACGCCACGTGCGCCTGACAGGTCGATACCGTCAAGCAACGGAGAAGCGACAGCCTGTTCCGCTGCGATTCTCGCACGGTCGACACCGGAAGCGACTGCCGTACCCATCATGGCTTTGCCCTGTTCGCCCATGATCGTTTTCACGTCGTTGAAATCGACGTTGATATGACCACGGACATTGATGATTTCGGCAATACCGGCAACGGCATTGTTCAGTACGTCGTCGGCATGCTGCAGCCACTCGATCATGCTGTCGTCTTCATAAATGTCTTCGAGCTTTTCATTCAGGATGACGATCAGCGAATCGACGTGCGATGAAAGCGCTTCGAGACCTTCCTCTGCGATTTCCATGCATTTGTCGCCTTCGTACGAGAACGGCTTGGAGACAACGGCAACCGTCAATGCTCCCAGCGATTTGGCAACTTCAGCCACGATAGGGGCCGCACCGGTGCCTGTGCCACCGCCCATCCCTGCGGCAATGAAAACCATATGGGCGCCTCTCAAGGCGTCCTCGATGCGGGTACGCGACTCTTCTGCCAGCTGACGGCCTACATCCGGGCGCATCCCGGCTCCCAGACCTGTATCACCGATCTGGATGATATTGTGTGCATCCGAATGCGAGAGTGCCTGTGCATCCGTATTGGCCGCAATAAATTCAACGCCTGAAACGCCCTTGTTGATCATATGCTGGACGGCATTGCCGCCAGCTCCACCTACGCCTACCACCTTGATGATGGTACCCAGCGTTGCATTGTCGACCATATCAAATTCCATGATTTCACTCCTGTCAGAAATGCTGTTTTTATTTGGCAATTCTCACGCGATGTGACAACTTCCAACTAAAAACGGCTTTTAATAAAACCTTCAATCCCGATAAATCAAAAATTCCCCATAAACCATTCTTTCATCCGTTGCAGCACAGCCTTGCTTGATCCCTGCTGCTTCGTGACGACACTGCCTCTCATATATTGTTTCTTCGCTTCACCCAGCAAACCATGAGCCGTCGCATAACGGGGGCTCCTGACCACATCCGCCAGTTGACCGGTGTACTGCGGAATGCCGACCCTGACCGGTTTCAGGAAAATGTCTTCAGCCAGCTCGGCAATACCCGGCATCATCGCCGTCCCTCCTGTCAGGACAACACCGGACGAGAGCACTTCTTCGTAATCCGATTCCCTGACGACCTGAAGGGCAAGGGCAAACAATTCTTCAATGCGCGGTTCAATGACCGCTGCCAGCATCTGTCTCGACAAGGTACGCGGCCCCCGGTCACCCAATCCCGGGACTTCAATCGTTTCGGACGGATCGACGAGCACCTGTTTGGCAATACCGTATCGCAGCTTGATTTCTTCCGCTTCAAGCGTCGGCGTACGGAGAGCCATCGCAATATCGTTGGTGATCTGGTCTCCCGCAATCGGGATGACCGCCGTATGCCGGATGGCACCTTCCGTAAAGACGGCGATATCCGTCGTTCCGCCACCGATGTCGATCAGGACAACACCCAGTTCTTTCTCGTCTTCCGTCAACACGGCATCTGCGGAAGCCAACGGCTGGAGAACCAGATCGGACACTTCCAGGCCGCAGCGGCGAACACATTTGACGATATTCTGAACCGCTGAAACCGCACCGGTTACGATGTGCACCTTGACTTCAAGCCGGATGCCACTCATACCGATCGGTTCGCGAACGTCTTCCTGATTGTCAACGACAAATTCCTGTGAAACGGTATGCAAAAACTGCTGGTCGGTCGGGATGTTGACCGCGCGGGCCGTTTCGATAACACGGGCGACGTCTGCCGCGGTCACTTCCTTGTCCTTGATCGCGACCATGCCGCGCGAATTGAAACTGCGGATATGGCTGCCGGCGATACCGGTATAAACGTTCCGTATCTTGCAGTCCGCCATCAGTTCCGCCTCTTCAAGAGCGGCCTGAATGGATTCCACTGTCGCCTCGATATTGACGACGACACCCTTTTTGAGTCCTTTCGACTCATGCTGTCCCAGGCCGATCACTTCGTGTCTTCCGTCCGGCAGGACTTCAGCAACGACAGCGACGACTTTGGATGTGCCGATATCCAGGCCGACAATCAAATTTTTAAGGTCTTTAGTCATAACGCCACACTATCCTGTTTATTGTTTGAAGCAGAAAGCGTCCCCTTCACTTTCAAAGCCACTCCATTCGGATAACGCATATCAATACTCTCGATACCGTTATTGGCTTTTTGTGCCAGCTGCGGGTACGCTTCCAGCAAGCGGTTCATCAGATGATTCATCGTGCCTTGATTCTTTTCGCGACCGAATTCGACTTTCATGCCGTTGTCCAGTCTGACGGACCAGGCATACCGGTCCGACAGTTTCACTTCTTTTGGAACCAGATGAATCCCTGCGAACTGCTTGCAAAAATCCTTGTAACGGGCCAGAACTTCTTTTTCACTGCCTTCCGGCCCCGCAAATTTCAACAAGTCGTAATCTTCCTCGGCCTCGGCCATATTCACCGTGAACAGATCCCCCTTGGTGGAAATCAGCTGTCCCGAATTGCCCCATTCACCCAATGGCTGATACTCTTCGAGCGATACGATCAACTTGTCAGGCCACTCCCTTCGGACGCTGGCTTCCCGTACCCAGGGAACCGCTTCAAAAGCGGTCCGGACTTCATTCAGGTCCACCGTGAAAAAATTACCCTTCACATTTGGCAATGCAATACTTTTCACCGTCAGGGCATTCACATGTTTCAGTTCCTGCCCGCTGACCGACTGTACCCGTACCGTTTGCAGTGCATATACCGGTTTCTGGATCAGCCAGCCGATAACGCCCGCCCCCACTGCCAGAAAGAAAATGGCGAAGAAGGTATTTGAAATCGTGTTCAATAAACGGACGTTATGCCACATAGCCTTGTTCAGTTCCCTTTATGTTTAATATGATCCAGCGTCGCGGACGCCAGAAGCGCCACACACAAATCCTCATAATCCAGTCCAGCCTCTTTTGCCGCCATCGGGACCAGCGAATGTCCTGTCATGCCTGGCGACGAATTCAATTCAAGCAGGAATGGCCTGTTGTCGGCCGACCGTAACATCACATCGACACGTCCCCAGCCCCGACATCCGAGCGAGCGATAACTCTGAACGACATATTCCTGCATCTTCTTTTCAAGCTCGGCATCCAGTCCGCATGGGCACAGATACTGCGTCTTGTCGCTGAAATACTTGTTGTGATAATCGTAGTTGGCATCCGGGGCGTTAATCCGGATCATCGGCAGCGCTTCAGGCTTGCCATTACGGTCCATCACGGCACAAGTCAGCTCAATACCTTCAATAAATTCTTCTGCCAGAACCGACTGGTCATGTGTTGCAGCGAGTTCATAAGCCGCCTTCATCTGGTCAGCCTGTTCCACCTTGGTCAGTCCCAGGGTCGACCCTTCACGTGCGGGTTTGACGATCAGGGGCAATCCGAGCTTTTTGACCACTTCATCAAAATCGGTATCGGCTTTCAGCTCGACATAACCCGGAGTCGGCAAACCTTCCGCCAGCCACAGGCGTTTTGTCATGATCTTGTCCATCGCGATGGCTGATGCCATCACTCCTGAACCGGTATAAGGCACCTGCAATTCTTCCAGCAAGCCCTGCATGCAACCGTCTTCCCCGTAAATGCCATGCAAGGCAATGAATACGCGGTCGAACTTTTCTTTTTCCAGATCGGCAACCGTGTTCAAGCCGGTATCGAAAAGATGCGCATCGACCCCTTTGCTCTTCAAGGCGTCATAAACCGCTTTTCCGGACACAAGCGAGACTTCGCGCTCTCCCGACTTCCCGCCGTAAAGAACACCCACTTTTCCGAATGCGTCCATTTTCATTTCGTTAATCATTATTTTTCCAAAGCCTTTTCCAGGAGTTTTCCTGAAACACTGCTGATTGAACCCGCACCCATCGTGATAACGACATCGCCGTTTTCAACCACGTTCAAAACCGCTTCCGGCATCTCCGCCATGTTTTCCACGAAAACCGGATCGACTTTTCCTGCCACACGGATAGCCCGTGCCAGCGTCCTGCCGTCGGCAGCGACAATCGGTTGCTCCCCTGCCGGATAGACTTCGCCCAGCAGCAACACATCGGCACCGGAAAGCACTTTTACGAAATCCTCGAAAAGATCACGCGTTCTCGTATAACGGTGTGGCTGGAAAGCGACCACCAGTCGCCTGTCTGGGTACGCACCCCGGGCCGCCGCAATCGTTGCAGCCATTTCAGAAGGATGATGGCCGTAGTCATCCACCAGTTCGACTTCTGCGATGGCACCCTCTGCCTTATAAGGAAGCCGTACCGTTCCCAGTCGGGTGAAACGGCGATTGACCCCGTTGAATTCTTCCATCGCCTTTTGCATAGCGCTGTCTGCGATACCCAATTCCCGGGCAATGGCAATCACGGCGCAGGCATTCTGTACGTTATGCATGCCGGGCTGGTTCAGCCGGACTGCCATAGGCGGATGACCTTTCTGCAAGGCAGTAAACGTCATCATGGTGCCTTCAGCCTTTGCATCAATCGCCCTGACGTCCGCATCCTCGTGAAAGCCGTATGTCGTGACCGGTTTTGAAATGAATGGCTTGATTTCGCAAACGTTCTTGTCATCGATACAGAGCATGACGCGGCCGTAAAACGGCAGGCGTTGCGTGAATTCGACAAAAGCCTGTTTCAGGCGTGCAAAATCGTGGCCATAGGTATCCATATGGTCGGCGTCGATATTGGTAATGACTTCGATCACCGGATACAGATTCAGGAAAGAGGCGTCCGATTCATCTGCTTCTGCCACGATGAAGTCACCTGCACCCAGACCGGCATTGGCACCGGCACTGTTCAGTCGTCCACCGATGACAAAAGTCGGATCGAAACCGCCTTCGGCAAGCACGCTGGCAACCAGACTGGTCGTGGTTGTCTTGCCGTGCGTTCCTGCAATCGCAATACCGCGTTTCAACCGCATCAATTCGGCCAGCATCACCGCTCTTGGCACGAGAGGAATATTTCTTTTACGTGCTGCCAGCACTTCCGGATTGTCGTCCTTGATGGCGCTCGACACGACAACGGCATCGGCATTTTCGATATTTTCTGCAGCATGTCCCAGCATGACGCGCGCACCCAGCGCTGCCAGATGTCTGGTGGAAGAGTTGCTTGTCAGATCGGAGCCGGTGATCTCATAACCGAGGTTGACGAGCACCTCGGCAATGCCGCTCATACCGCTGCCGCCGATTCCAACAAAATGTATTCTTTTGACTTTGTGTTTCATACATTCAATCTGTTTATCTAGTTGCCGTTTTTATGAGAACTTCGGCAATTCTTTCGTTAGCGTCCCGTTTACCCAGTGCATAAGCCGTTTTTGCCATTGCCAGGCATTTTTCGCGGGTCATTTCTTTCAGGATTCCAGCCAGATATTCCGGCGTCAGACTCGTCTGCGGCAAATGGGTGGCCGCGCCCTCTTTGTCCATCAATATGGCGTTATCCCTCTGATGCGATGTACTCGACGCGATGAACGGCACGAGAATGCTTGCCACCCCAGCCGCGGTCAGTTCGGAAACCGTAATCGCGCCAGCCCTGCAGATAACGAGATCGACATTGGCATAACGCGTGGCCATATCGTCGATAAAATCGAGCACTTCCGCATGAACCTGGGCTTTCCTGTACTGATGCCGGACATCTGCCACCTGATCCCTGCCTGTCTGATGGATCACGTTCGGCCTCGATTCAAACGGCAACATTGCCAAAGCGGCCGGCAAACAGTCATTCAAGGCTTTTGCCCCGAGACTTCCGCCGACAACCATAATGTTCAAAACACCGTCCCGTTTGGCATAACGCTCGACAGGATGCGGAATATCCCGGATTTCCTGCCGGACGGGATTGCCGGTCAAAACCGCTTTTTGGGCGGCTTCCCCATAATCTCCCGGGAAACCGAACAGGACATGTTTTGCGGAAGGTACCAGCGCCTTGTTCGACAGCAGGAGTTTGGCATCCGCATTGACGACCACGACCGGAATGCCGAGCATTCTGGCTGCCATTCCGCCCGGTACCGTGACATACCCGCCCATACCGAGAACCAGATCGGGCTTGCGACGCCTCATGATGCCGATGCACGCCATAAAACTGGTCGCCAGTTGAATGCTGCCCTTGATCGTATGCGCCAGACCCTTGCCTCTCAACCCGGCAAAATTGATCGTATCCATTTCGATACCGGCAGACGGTACGATCTTGCCTTCCATGCCATGCTGCGTACCGAGCCAGGTGACATCCCAACCTTCTTTTTGCATGGTTGCGGCAATAGCCAGTCCCGGGAAGATGTGCCCTCCCGTCCCTGCAGCCATAATCATGAGTTTCTTACGTTCGCTCACGTCCGCCTCCACGCATGATCCTGCGGTTTTCATAATCGACCCTTAGCAGGATCGCCAAACCGACGCAATTGATCAAAATACCTGACCCGCCATAACTCATCAGCGGCAGGGTCAACCCTTTTGTCGGCAACAGGCCCAGATTCACGCCCATATTGATGAACGTCTGCACCCCAATCCAGATACCGATGCCCTGTGCCAGCAAGCCTGCGAAAATCCGGTCCATCGCTATGGCCTGACGGCCGATTTCGAAAGCCCGTTTGACAATCCAGTAGAACAGCGCAACCACGACTGCCACGCCGACAAACCCCAGCTCTTCTCCAATGACAGCCATCAGGAAGTCGGTGTGCGCTTCCGGCAGGTAATGCAGTTTCTCGACACTGCCACCCAGACCCACACCGAAAATCTCACCCCGCCCGAAAGCGATCAGTGAATGGGACAACTGATAGCCTTTGCCCAGCGCGTTCACCTCATCCCATGGATTCAGGTAAGCGAAAATACGTTCCCGTCGCCATGGAGACATGACGATGACCATACTGAAGATGCCGACAAGCGTTGCCGCAATTCCACCAAACCAGACACCGTTGAAGCCGCCAAGGAAAAGGATACCCATCGCGATACAGATAACGACGCCCAAAGCGCCCAGATCCGGTTCCAGCAAAAGCAGAAGCCCGATCAGGCCCAGCGCAGTCGCCATCGGCAAAAAGCCCTTTGTCAGCTTGTGCATGAAATTCTGTTTTCTGACCGTGTAATCTGCCGCATACAAAACGATGAACAGCTTCATCAGTTCGGACGGCTGGAGATTGAAAATCCTGAACGACAGCCACCGTCTTGCCCCGTTGACGCCTTTGCCGATTCCCGGGATCAGGACAAGTACCAGCAAGAAAAGTGTAATGACGAACAGAAGCGGTGCATATTTCTGCCATGTGTCGATCTTGACCCTGAAAGCCATCACAGCGGCAACCAAACCGATCACGATGAAAATGGCCTGACGGATAAAGAAATGCTCGTTACGGTAACTGGCATATTTCGGGGAGTCGGGCAAAGCGATCGAAGCGGAGTAAACCATGACGAGGCCGAGGACCATCAGCGCCAGAACCGCCCAGATCAGGTAAAGGTCGATCTTCATCATCCTGGCATTCTTGGCGGCCGTCACACGGTTCGTGCTGCTTCCAAGGATATTGCCGAAGAACTCCTTCACGGTACCCAAGTTCAGGTTGAGGTTCATGGCATCACCTCCCCGCAAACTGAAGCGACTTCCCTGACTGCGTTGGCAAACACTTCCGAGCGATGGGCATAATTACGGAACATATCCATACTGGCGCATGCCGGGGAAAGCAGGACAGTATCGTTTTCCTGCGCCATTTTCGCCGCTTCTCCAACAGCGTGTTCAAGACTGCCGCTATAAACAAAAGACGTGCCCGTTTTTGCCAGTGCGTCGTGAATCTGTTTCGCGTCCTTGCCAATCAGCAAGACCGCTTTCACATATTGGGAGACGACACCCGACAAGGGAGAGAAATCCTGATCCTTGCCCAGTCCACCGGCGATCAGGATGATGTTCTTTTTCCCTTTTTCACCCAGGCCATTGACCGCAGCGACAGTTGCGCCCACATTGGTTCCCTTGCTGTCGTCGATGTAGGAAACGCTCTTGACGGTGGCAATCAGTTCGACGCGATGGGGTTCACCCCGATAATCGCTCAAGGCCTGCAACAACGGAGCGAATGGCAACTTGATTGCACGGCATAACGCCAGCGCCGCCAGTGCATTGCTGGCATTGTGACGCCCACGGATTTTCAGAGCACCGGCAGGCATCAGGTTCTGTACGGCATATTCAACCGGCACATCGTTCTTTTTGTTCCGTCTGACGATACCATCCTCGACTGGAGACATGACAGCGAGCCATTCCATGTCGCGATCCAGATGTAGCCCGAAAGAACCCGGTTCAAACGGTTCATCCGTGCCAAAAGTCACGACAGGTGCATCTGCTGATGCCATTTTCATGACGCTGTCATCTTCCCGGTTCAATACCCTGACCGTCTTTTTACCAAATATTCTGGCCTTGGCATCTCCGTACGCTTCCATATTGCCATGCCAGTCAAGATGATCCTGCGTCAGGTTCAGGACAGTCGCGGCATCGGCCTGCAAACTGTACGTCGTGAACAGCTGGAAGCTGGACAGTTCCAGAACCCATACGTCCGGCAACTGGTCCTTTTCGATCACATCCAGCAAAACGTCCAGAACGGCCGGGCTGATATTACCCGCCAACCGGACAGATTTTCCTGCCCGCTGACACATGTGGCCCGTCAGGCTCGTCACAGTCGTTTTGCCATTCGTTCCGGTAACGGCAAGTACATTTGGCTTGTAGGCCGTGCCTTCTTCAAGCCCTTTCAGTGCCTGCGCGAACATTTCAATTTCGCTCCAGACAGGAATACCGTGTTCTTTTGCGAAAGGCAATATGTCTTTCAGTTCGACATCCGGGCGCAATCCCGGGCTGACGGCAATGATATCGAACTGTTCCAGACCGTCAGTGGAAAACGCTCCCGAGATGAACCGGCTGTCGGGTACTATCTGGCGTAACTGTGGCAACCTGTCCGGATTTTCCCGCGTATCGGCAACGCAAACGCTCGCCTTGCAATACGCGCTCCAGCGCGCCATTGCCAAGCCGGACTCTCCGAGCCCCAACACGAGTATTTTTTTGCCTGCCCAGTTCATATCATCTAATCTTCAAAGTCGATAAACCAATCAACACCAGAATCATGGTGATGATCCAGAAACGGACAACCACCTGAGTTTCCTTCCAGCCTTTCTGTTCAAAATGATGGTGCAGCGGCGCCATCAGGAATATCCGGCGACCGGTACCATATTTCTTTTTCGTGTACTTGAAGTACGTCACCTGCATCATGACCGAAATGGTTTCCACCACAAAAATGCCACCCATGATGAAGAGGACGATTTCCTGCCGGACAATCACGGCAATCGTTCCCAATGCTCCGCCCAGTGCCAGCGCACCGACGTCGCCCATAAACATCTGTGCCGGATGGGCGTTAAACCATAGGAAAGCCAGACCTGCTCCAGCCATCGCTCCGCAGAAAACCAGCAATTCTCCTGTTCCCGGAATGTAGGGAATGAAAAGATAACGGGAATAAATCGAATGTCCAGTAAGATAGGCGAAAACACCCAGCGCAGTACCCACCATGATGGTCGGCATGATCGTCAGGCCATCCAGACCATCCGTCAGGTTGACGGCATTGCTTGTTCCGACGATGACGAAATAGGTCAGTGCGATGAACCCCCAGACACCCAGCGGATAACTGATCGTCTTGAAGAAAGGGATAATGAAGTCTGCCTTGGGTGACAGGGCCATATTGAAACCGGACCTGACCCAGTCGAGAAAGAGTGTCCAGACTTCGGCATTCGTTTGTCCCGACACGGCAAAAGCCAGATAGACGGCGGCGACAATACCGATTAATGACTGCCAGAAATACTTCTCTCGGGAAGACATGCCGTTAGGATCTTTATAGACGACCTTGCGGTAATCATCCACCCATCCAATAATGCCGAATCCGATGGTGACAATCAAAACCACCCAGATAAAGCGGTTGGACCAGTCACACCACAACAGTGTCGACACCGTAATGGCGATCAGAATCAGGAGGCCACCCATCGTTGGCGTTCCTGATTTGACCAGATGCGTTTGTGGCCCATCCGTGCGCACTGCCTGCCCGACCTTCAATCTTGTCAGCAAACGGATAACAGCTGGCCCCGCCATCAGTCCGATAGCCAAAGCAGTCAACGTAGCGAACACCGCCCTGAAAGAAATAAAACTGAAAACCCTCAGCGGTCCCACATCCTGTTGAAAAAATTGTGCCAGCCAAAGCAGCATATTAACTACCTTCCCTTTTGTTTTTATCCATCAATTCATTGACGACCCGTTCCATTTTCATGAAACGCGAACCCTTGACCAGTACAGTCATGTCCGGTTCAAGCAATTGTCTGAGTACGGCATTCATTTCATCCATATCCGTGTAATGCCGTCCTGCGTTTCCATACGCCTTCGATGCGTAACGGGCCATTTCGCCGAAAGTGAAGAAATGGCCGATATGACGTTCTCTTGCATATTCACCGACCTCCACGTGAAAACGCTCGCCGTCATTGCCGACCTCTCCCATATCCCCGAGAACAAAAATCCCTTTTCCCGGAAGTTCAGCCAATACATCCATTGCCGCTCGGACAGAATCCGGGTTGGCATTATAAGTATCGTCAATCAGAAGTGCACCATTGAATGCCGTTTTCTTTTCCAGACGGCCTCGAACAGGAGAAAAAGCTTCCAGTCCCCTTATGATCGTTTGCCAGTCAATACCGGCAGCAAGGGAACAGGCCGCAGCGGCCAGAGCATTCCTGACATTGTGTTTTCCACTGGTTGCAAGATGAACGACATATGACTTGCCTTCGTTTTTAATCTCAACTGACGTTCCGCCGTTTTCATTTGTGTATTGTCCGGACACATCCGCATCAGAAGTCAGTCCGAACGTTTCAAGTTGCCGCGAACCCGCATATTCAGTCCACAAAGAGGTATAGGGCTCATCCGCAGGAAAGACAGCCGTTCCGTTTTCCGGGAGAAAACGGATAACCGTCCCGTTTTCTTCCGCCACCGCCAGTACCGTTTGCATGAATTCCTGATGTTCACGCTGTGCGTTATTGACCAGCCCTACTGTCGGCTGCGCAATATCCGAGAGGTAAGCCATTTCCCCGACATGGTTCATGCCCAGTTCGATGACGGCGGCACGATGGTTTTCATTCAACCTGAAAACAGTGAGAGGAACGCCGATATCGTTGTTGAAATTGCCGGCGGTCGCAAGCCGTCCGTCTTCGCCGAAGGCCGTCTTGAAAATGGTCGAGATCATTTCCTTGACGGTCGTTTTGCCGTTACTGCCGGTTACACCGACAACCGGAATGGAAAACTGTCTGCGCCACTGCTTTGCCATTTCACCCAGAGCCCGCCGCGTATCAGAAACAATCAGGGCAGGTAGAGGATAGCCATCCGGAATGCGTTCTGCCACAACAGCAGCCACACCTTTATCAGCCAAATCGGCCAGAAAGTCGTGAGCGTCGAAATTTTCGCCTTTCAATGCCACAAACAGATTGCCTTCTCCCACAAGACGAGTATCGGTCGACACGCCGTCAAAGGATGCATCGTCAGTCATTCTGCTGCCGTTCAACCAGCGATGGAGTTGTCCGAGAGTCGTTTTCATGGCTCCACCTTCTGGGTTGTCAGACGGGATGCCAATGCCAGCGCGACATGGTCCGCATCCGCAAAAGGCCTTTTCACGCCTTTGACCTCCTGATACGTTTCATGTCCCTTGCCAGCCACGAAAATGACGTCGTTCCTGGATGCCTGCTTGACGGCCGTCAGGATAGCCGTAGCCCTGTCTTCCACTTTGATCGGGTCTTTCGTCATGCCGGAAACGATTTCTTCCATGATCTTTTGCGGATCTTCACTGCGTGGATTATCGCTCGTGACGATCACGACATCGGCCGACTCTGCTTTCTCACCCATGACGGGACGTTTGCCGTGATCACGGTCGCCTCCGCATCCGAAAATACACCACAGCTTCCCGTTTCGATCGCTGGCGACGTGGCGCAGGGTGGACAATCCTTTTTCCAGTGCATCGGGCGTATGGGCAAAATCAATCACGACAAGCGGCGCTTCCTTGCCACCCATCTGTTGCATGCGTCCGGGAGGAGCGGTGAGCGTTGCCAGTGACTGGACTGCAGCATCCCACTCGATACCTGATGCAAGCAAAACACCCAGGACACCCAGAACATTACTGACATTGAAACGGCCGATCAGATGAGTCCTGATTTTGGAATCGCCATAAGAAGATTCGATCCTGAACTCGTCGCCACTTGTCCGGTTGCGAATGTCGACCGCTTTCAAAACGGGTATGTCTGCCTTGTTATCATTGATGGAATAGCCTGTCAGCGCCATTTTCGATTTCAGCTCTCCAGCCAGCTCCAGCCCCATTGCATCATCAAGATTCAAAACGGCATGTTTCAATCCAGGCCAGGCAAACAGGCGACGCTTGGCCGCCTTGTACGATTCCATGTCATGGTGATAATCGAGATGGTCACGCGTGAAATTGGTAAACAGGGCAATATCGATCGTCAGGCCATTCAACCTGCCCTGATCGATTCCGATAGAAGACGCTTCAATAGCGACACATTTCACCTCCTGCGAATGCAGCTCGGCAAGAATTCTTTGTAACTGGACCTGATCTGGTGTCGTATAACCTGTTTCTTCACTGTCACCGCTTGTGCCGTCTTCAAAAACGGAAACGCCCAGCGTCCCGATAACGGCAGTCTTTTTGCCCAGGCTCGACAAGGCCTGCGCGATCCATTGAGTCGTGGACGTCTTTCCGTTTGTTCCAGTGACGGCAATAATCGTCATGGAACGGGCCGGTGAGCCGTAATAGGCATCAGCAATCGGGCCAGCGTTGGCTTTCAGGCCGGTTATGCCAAGATGTGGCACTTTCCATTCCGGATTCCAGTCAAAATCCGATGATTCATACACAATGGCCTTGGCGCCGTTCTCAATTGCTTTGGCAATGTAATTTCTTCCATCTGCCGAATCACCTTCATACGCGAAGAAAACGGGATCGCTTTCAGGCTTGATTTCACGTGAATCGGAATACAGTTGCCCGTCAGGACAGACTTCTTTTATCCATTTGACAATGGGCGCCAGTTGAAGAGCCTTACTCATCACATGCCCCCTTTCGCCAGCTTGTTGGCCGCAAGGACATCCTCAATCTTTGCGTCCGGTGCAATATTCATTGCTCTCAGGGTATCTGCAGCCACTGCCGAAAAAACCGGGCCTGCAACGGTGCCGCCGTAATGGCCCGCCGTCGGCTCATCGATCATGACGGCGATAACGACGCGCGGATCGGACGCAGGCGCGAATCCGACAAAGGAACCGACATATTTCCGGACATAACGTCCGCCTTCGATCTTGTAGGCAGTTCCGGTCTTGCCGGCAACCCGATAGCCGGAGACCTGTGCCCGGCGGGCAGTCCCCTGTTCACTCGTCACCATTTCGAGCATCTGACGCATGTCTTTGGCAGTCTTTTCGGAGATGATCCTTTGTCCGGCTGGCACTTCATTTCGCTTCAGGAAAGAAAGGGGAATGGTGTCACCGTTACGCGCAAAAATCATGTAGGAATGGGCAATCTGGAAAAGCGAAACCGAGATGCCATGACCATAGCTCATCGTGGCCTGTTCGATAGGGCGCCACGATTTATAAGGACGGACACGGCCAGCCACCGCTCCCGGGAACCCGAAACGGGGTTGCTGGCCGAAACCGAGGGAAGTGAACATCTCCCACATTTCCAGCGGCTGCATCATCAGCGCGATCTTCGCCGTACCGATATTGGATGATTTTTCGATAACCTGGGCAACAGAAATGGTACCGTTCGAATGCGTATCGCCAATCGTTGCCGTTCCGATCGTCAGTTTCCCGTTTCCGGTGGGGATCATTGTCGTCGGTTTGACCAATCCCTTTTCCATGGCCAGCGCTACCGAGAACGGTTTCATGATCGAACCGGGCTCGAACGTATCCGTCATGACCCGGTTACGCAACTGCGCACCGGTCAGGTGACGGCGGTCATTCGGATTGAAACTCGGCAGGTTGACCATGGCCAGCACTTCACCCGTATGGGTATCCAGGACAATGGCACTGCCGGCTTTCGCCTTGTGTTTTTCGACGGCCTCGCTCAGATACTTGTAAGCGATATATTGCAATTTGCTGTCGATGGACAGAACGAGATCCTTGCCGTCCAGGGGCTCCTTGACTGCACGCATATCCTCGACGATATGCCCCAACCGGTCCTTGATGACCCGGCGGCTGCCTTTTTCACCTGCCAGCAGGGTCTGTGATGCCAGTTCAATCCCTTCCTGACCGATATCCTCGACGTTGGTAAATCCCACAACGTGAGCCATCACTTCGCCTTCAGGGTAAAAACGCTTGTATTCTTTTCTTGTCTGGATACCGGCAATCCCCAGCTTGACGATCTCGTCTGCCACTTCGTTATCGACCTGACGTTTCAGGTAAACGAAGCTTTTGTCAGAATCCAGTTTTGCATAAAGGCTGCTTTCAGTCATGCCGAGCAAAGAAGCCAGCTTGCTGATTTTTTCCTTTGGTTGCGTCAATACGTCTTCCGGAATCGCCCAGATCGCCTTGACCGGAACACTGGAAGCCAGCACATGACCGTTCCTGTCGAGAATCTTGCCTCGCGTAGCTGGCAATTCAAGCGTTCTCGCGTAGCGCGATTCACCCTGCTTCTGCAGGAAATCCGTCGAAATGCCCTGAAGCCACAAGGCTCTGGCAATCAACCCGGCAAACGCCAGAAAGAGCATAAATAGAACGAGCCTAGAACGCCATGGAGACAAATTGACCTTCAGTTCCGGAGTCGCAGAAAAAGACACCCCCTTTGCCGCAGCAACACGGGAATTTTTCATGAATTTTATATTGCGTATCATGGTGGTGTCATTTTCAAAAATTGAGTATTGGCAGGAGTCACGCGAATCATGTTCAGCTCGTTTACCGATTTTTCTTCAATCCGTGCATGCTTACTCAACGTCGATTGTTTCAACTGCAATTGCGACCATTCAATTTCCAGCTGCCTCGTCTGCGACTGCGCGAACTCCAGAGCGATAAACAGCTTTCGGGCCTGATACTGGGAATTCACCAGCAACAGGGCCGATACAGCGAGCAAAACCGCCAGGATGAAAGGCAATCTAAGCTTCATCCCGTCGTCCATTTCCAGCCAAAACCCGCTCTGCAATACGCAAAATAGCCGAACGTGAGCGTGCATTTTTACTCACTTCGGCTTTCGAGGGTTTTTTCTTGCCCAGCAATTTCATTTCAGGCTGTGGCAAATCAATCGCCCTGATCGGCAGACGCCGGTCAGGCATTTCAAGCGTTGCCCTGCCCGATAAAAACTGTTTCACTATCCGGTCTTCAAGAGAATGGAAACTGATGACCGACATCCGGCCGTTCAATCGCAAATGATCCCAGGCAGACTGCAAGCCTATTTCCAATTCCTCAAGTTCTCTGTTGATGAAAATCCGTATAGCTTGAAATGTGCGCGTGGCCGGATTTTTGCCCTTTTCAAAAGTCTTGACTGCCCCTGCCACGATTTCGGCAAGCTGTTTCGTACTATCAATGGGCTTGATGGTCCGGCAAGCAACAATCGCCTTTGCAATCTGAAAAGCAAACCGTTCTTCCCCATATTGATGAATAACCTCCGCTATTTTTTCTTCCGATTCAACGGCCAGCCATTCGGCCGCAGACAATCCTTTGGTGGAATCCATGCGCATATCAAGCGGTCCATCCAGGCGAAAAGAAAAGCCCCGGGCCGCGTCTTCGACCTGTGGCGATGAAATACCGAGATCCAGCAAAATTCCGTCAATCATCCCGATGCCCTTCTCTTCAAGAACCTCGCCCAGATCCGCGAAACTTTTATGCACTATTTCAAAACGCGGATCAGTTATTTTCTCCGCCTCATGAATCGCTTCAGGATCCTTGTCGAATGCGATAAGTCGCCCTTTATTCCCCAAATGTTCAAGAATTAATCTGCTGTGACCTCCCCGCCCGAATGTTCCATCAACAAAAATTCCATCTATCCGATCGCCTTCAATTGCCAGAGCATCCACCGCCTCTTTCAGCAATACCGAATCATGAGTCAATTCCGGCACTTATTTCACCCTGCCACTTAAAATGAAAAATCCTGTAACGCCTCTGGCATTCCGGAAGCGATCGCTTCCGATTCGTTTTCCTGCAACCGGGACGCATCCCAGATTTCAAAATGGCTGCCCATTCCCAACAACATCACATCCCTGGTCAACCCGACTGCCTGACGCAATTCCGGCGCGATCAGAATCCTGCCCGCCGAATCGATTTCCACGTCAGAAGCGTTGCCCAGAAAGATCCGTTGCCATGCACGCGCAGACATGGGCCATGCCGCAATTTTTTCACGATGAGATTCCCATACCGGCCGGGGGAAAAACAAAAGGCAACCATGCGGATGGCGCGTCAGTGTCACGCGTCCGTCACACTGAAGTGACAGCGCGTCACGATGCTTGGCAGGAATGACCATCCTTCCTTTTGCATCCAGACTGATTGACGAAGCCCCTTGAAACACTTTTAATATCCTTTATGGTTGCGGTTTGAAGAAAGCGATGGAGTATAAAATTCAACCCACAAAAACACACTTTTTCACACTTTTACCCACTTTATTAGATGCTTATTATGTGGTCAAGGGCTTTTTGTTAATAAATTGAAAAATTCTTAATGAAGTCAATGACTTAGACGATGATCAAGCGCAATAGTGCAAAATAAATAACCAAATAAATTAATTACTTAGAAGGCATATTGAAAGCACTTCCTTATGCAAACACATGGATTTATGCAAAATCAAATACTTTGCATTTGGGTGTAAACGCAACTCAGCAGTAAGCGACGGGATAGAAAATGGGGAATCGTCAGAGAGGGAATTTGGATAAACAGGGGAAAAATCAAAAAGAAGAAAATAAAGCAAGCCGATAGGCCGGATTCTGTTACGGTACCGCAAGCGGTACTATGACAGCCATTCATCTAGGCACAGGATTACTCCTGCACTCGAGCTTCCTACCCGCACGCTCCGCGGACCGCCTCATCGCGTGCCTATTTGGAATTGCACCAGGTGGAGGTTGCCGCGTTTCACCGTAACTTAATACGCTCGTCTCTGTGGCCCTGTTCCTCGCCTTTCAGCGGACGGCCGTTAACCGTCACCCTGTCCTGTGGTGTCCGGACCTTCCTCCCGTTTCCTTTGCAAGGCATTGGAAACCGGCGGCTGTCTGGCTTGCTTCGGCATCTATTTTACAGGGAATATTGGTGCCGTGCCAAAAACCCGTTCAGGTATAGTCACCCCAGGTAATCGTCCGCATAATGAAACGGTAAATTACATAAGCGGTATCGTACCAGAGCCGTTTGTACCAGGGGCGGTTGGCAAAGCTTTCAGGACAGATTTCCACCGATTCCGCTATGGCAGCCTCGATGTCTTTGCGCAGGGTTCTGGCGAAATCGGCATCCCTGACAACGACATTGGCTTCATGATTCAGGAAAAGGCTCAGCCCATCGCAGTTGCTGGAACCGACCGTCGCCCAAATGTCGTCAATCACGGCGACTTTTCCATGAAACTGGGTCTTGTTGTATTCAAATATCCTGATCCCGCTTTTCAACAATTTGGGATAAAAGGACTGAGCCACCGAATCCTGAATCCAGAATTCACCGCTGCCAATGAGAATGATGACCTCTACCCCTCTGGACGCCGCAGAAGCGAGTGCATTCCTGAACCGCCGCCCGGGGGCAAAGTAAGGTGTCGCAAGAAGAATCTGTTTTCGCGCCTGCCCCATGGCACGCAGATACGCTCGCTGGATTGTGCGCCGGTTCCTGAAATTGTCGCGGACAATGAACCCGGCAAGTGATGTTTTTGAACGGCGAAATCTTTCCCGGGTACGGATGATGGCACGATATCGGTCGAAACGTTCCCACAAGGTCATTTTTCCGGTCTGTTCCCAGAGCCGGATGGCTTCCTGATAAATCCGCATCGACAGCGGCCCTTCTATCTGGACGGCAAAATCCTGGCGCGGGTAAGTGAGCTGCGATTTCTTGTTATAGTCATAACGGTAATCGTTCAGGATATTGATACCGCCGACAAAAGCGATCTGATGGTCGACGACACATATTTTCCGGTGCAAGCGGACAAATCCCCGACGGAACCACCGATTGAATACGTGACACTCTATACCGGCAGCAAGAAATTCCCGGTTAAGCAAATGACACAGTTTCCGCCCCGTTCCGAGCCAGTCAAGGATGACGTGAACCTGAACGTCTCTTGCTGCCGCCCTTTTCAATGCGTCAATGACCCTGCGGCCCACTTCATCCGGATAAAAGATGTATGTCTCGAGATAGATCTCGGAATGTGCGTCTTCGATGGCGTCGAGCAATGCCGGGAAAAAATCCTCGCCATTTTGCAATAGCGTCAGATGATTGTCGGATGTGTAACGGACGACGCGCATTCCTTTTACTTGATCCGCAAGGAAGCGACCAGAGG
>JAEYIG010000027.1 GCA_023409175.1 Pseudomonadota bacterium | reverse complement strand
GTTTTGTCACCCTGAAAGCCATACGTCAGCTTGTGTCTTGACGGGCCAAAATCAAAACTGGAGGTCAGCTGGATGTCGGCCTGATAGAAGTCCTGGTTGTACTCGGAATTCTGGGTGGCGTAAAAATCCTTGCCTGCACTGCTATACCAGCGCCGGTCGGAAAGCGTCCGTTTCTGCGGGGAATAGGAAAGGCGCCAGGTCAGGTTATCCAGGGCGGCGGAACGGACGTCCCAGTCGTGTTCGAATGCGAGACGGTAACGGTTCTGTTTCTGGTTCCGCAGGTAATCGCCGTTATATCCCGTCTGGACATATTTATTGTAGAGCTGGTTGATGTCCGAGTCCGAATCGAAAAGTTCGCCTGTGAGTCTGATCTGGTTGTCCGAGTCCGGCCTGAGGACCAGTTTGGTCAGGCCATTGTTGACTTCGGCATCCAGCGGATTGAAACGGTCGCAGCCGATTGCCAGCCGGTTGCAACCCCATTGGCCGCCATCGGCACGGGCGTTTCTGAGACGGGTTTCATGATAGGTACGGTGCGTGTAACCGAACAGGACTTGTGCGACCGGGTTCATCTGGGCGGCGACCATGGCACTTTGCGTGTGTTCTCTATTGCTTCCGTCGTAGCCATAACTTGCCTGACCGCCAAGGTTCCGTCCTTTCAGGAGATCGTCCGGATCGAGTGTCTGGTAAGACACCATACCGCCCAGTGCATCGGCACCCCAGAGGACGGAAGCGGGACCGCGCTGGATTTCGACGGCTTTCAGGGTCGACATGTCGACGAAGTCACGGTTGCCCGCATCGTTGGCTTCCATCACGCGGGCGCCGTCGACAACGATCTGGACACGGTTGCCGCCGACCCCGCGGATGGTGAAGCCGCCAAGGCCGCCGAAAGGGGTCGTCCCGGAGGATTGCCGGTTAACGGTAACACCGGGCTGGTAGCGGACCAGTTCCTGGATGTTGTTGACGTTATGTTCCTCCATCTGTTCACGGGTGATGACGGTGACGACGGCAGGGACATCCAGCACTTTTTCTTCCTGCCGGGTTGCCGTGACCGTAATCGCGCCCATTTCATGAGGGGATTCTTCCTTTTTCTGCTTTTTGTCGGGCGATATGGCTTGCGTTTTCCCGGATTGCTGTTCTTCCTGCTGGGCCTGTGCCAAAGGCGCAAGGCAAAGTGTGGCAGAGGCAAGGCCGAGGCCAAGCCCGTAGATCTTCCTGTTCATTGTTTCTGCTTTCTTTTTACTGGGGGAAATTTGTTTATTTCTCTTGTGGTCTGGTGATGAAGCCAATGGTTGTCAGTCCTGCCCGACTGGCGTCCGTCAGCGTTTGTGCTACATATTGGTAATCGGCGTGCTTGTCTGCGTAAATATGGACTTCCGGCATGGGGTCTTTTCCTGCCGCTTCGGCAAAGAGTGCCTGAGCGGTTTCCCGGTTCACGGGATTCCCGTTGTAGAGCAACGCGCCATCTGACTGGATCGCCAGATCTATTTTTCCGGGTGCGGATTCCACGCTTTTCGAACTGGCCTGCGGCAGTTCGATTTTGACCGAATGCGACAGCAGGGGCGCCGTCACGATGAAGATGACAAGCAGGACGAGCATCACGTCGATCAAGGGAACCATGTTCATTTCCGCCATCGGCGTGCGGTTCTGTTTGTTGTTGAATCCTCCGAATGCCATGGTCAGCCCCGTTTGATGTTGTGGACGACGGTTTCGGACGACATGCTTTCCTGGACGGGTTCACTGTTGATGGAATACAGCTTGCCGGTCGTCAGGAAGGTCAACAGTTCGTTGGCGAAGTTGTCGAGTTTGGACATCGTGACGTTGTTGCTGCGGACAAGCCAGTTGTAACCGATCACGGCAGGGATGGCGACGGCCAGTCCGATGCCGGTCATGATGAGGGCTTCCCCGACCGGCCCGGCTACCTTGTCCAGTGTGCCTGCACCGCTGGCACTGATGTTGATCAGGGCGTTGTAGATGCCCCAGACCGTTCCGAAGAGGCCGATGAACGGGGCGGTCGATCCGATGGTGGCCAGGACGGTCAGTCCGTTTTCAAGACGCGCGGCATCTTCGTCGATGACCATTTTCATGGTGCGCACGACGAATTCCTGCTGGGTTCCCGCTTCGGAGAGTTTGGACGCACCGTAATGGGCATGGTGTTCACGGGCATGTTGGGCGTGTGCCGTCAGGTGCGAGAAAGGGCACCGGATGCCGTGTGTCTGGATTTCATGCCGGACGGTATCGAGTGAACTGGCATTCCAGAAAAACTGCAGGAATGCGTTGCTGTACTGTTTCCGTCGCCATCCGGCGATCCCTTTGGTGATGATGAGTACCCAGGACACGATGGACATGCCGATCAGGATGACCAGAATGGCCTTCCCGAGAAAGTCGCTTTGGGCGATGAAGTGTGAAAATCCGATGTTGCTGACGGTGGGTTCCATTTTCTGCTGCTTTCTTTTCTTTGGTGATGTTTATAACTTGTTCAGGTTGAAACGGTAGGGGATGATGGCCATTGCATAGACCGGACGGCCGTGTTCCATATAGGGATGGAAAGTGCTGTGGCGTGCGGCTTTCAGGGCAGCCTCATCGAGACGGTCGAAACCTGATGAGCCGGTGATTCGGGCATCGTGCACGCGACCTGCTGCATCGACGACAACCTGTATGTTGACCTGTCCCGATTCACGCCGCTGGATCGAGCGTGCCGGGTATTCAGGTTTGACCGCCCTTTTATATTTCAGTTGGGAAAGGGATACCGAGTGGGCTGGCCCACTGCCGGAGCCTCCTGCGCCCATGCTGTTGCCGCTTCCTTCCCCGTGGCCGGTTCCCGGGGTTTTGCCGTCTCCTGCTCCTTGCCCGACTCCCTGGGCTGTCCTGTTGCCTGAACCGGATTTTGGGAAAGAAGAGGCGGCTTCATTGGAGCTTGCGGCCGACTGTTGTTTTGCAAGCGGTTTTTCAGCCGGGTGGGCCGTGCTGTTTTCCACCGGACGGACAGTTTGCGCGCTTCTTGATGTGGCAGATGTCGTCGTGATGAGGCCGGATTGGGGTTTTTCCTTGACTGCGACTGTTTTTTCGCCTGAGGGGGGGGATTGTCGGGAATGCGATGCCTTGACTGCAGGAGCCCCTGAAAGGACTGAAACGTAAAGGGCAGAGTTGCCGCTACCGCCTCCGCCATTGCCTCCCAGTTCGACAAGGGGAAGGCTTTGCAGGGCGAGAACGATCAGGATGCCGTGAAACACGAAAACTGCGGCTATCAGGGCCTGTGCAAGCGGTTTTGGCAAACGGTCGATATGTTGCGGTTCGAAAACGGTGGGATGTGTTGCTGCCATTTTTCCAAATTTTCCAGACTTCTTTTATCAAAAAACCGATTTTTATCGGGGTGGGCTGTAAAAACTCTTCAAATGATAATGATTCTCATTTACAATTGTCAATGCTTAATGCAAATGAGACGCATTTATTTTTTGGCGGGGACTTTCTTTTGTAAAAGGAGTTTTTCGCCGGAAGGTTTTTAACAGAAAGGAAAACAGGAATGACGCAAATGGCGCAGGGAATGGATAAGGAAACGCTCAGGACACAGCTGCAGGAAAATCCGGGTGTCATGCTTGAATCGTTAGCCAAAAACAGCGGTCTTTCGATGGCTGAAGTGATCGAACTGCTTCCTGAAGGGATGTGGCAACGGACGGATGGAAGCCGTTTCCTGGAAATTCTCCAAATGCTTCCTTCATTGGGAAAAATGACGTTTGTGATGAATACGCCAGACGTGATTATCGAGTTTTCAGGGAATATTCCGGGCGGCAAGGAGAGTCACGGCTTTTACAACTTTGATTATTCGTCCCCCATGCATGGTCATTTGCGGGTCAAAAACTGCAAATCGGTCTATCTGGTCGAAAGGCCTTTCATGAAGTCGCAAACGGTCAGTATCCAGTTCATGAACGAATCCGGGGAGGTGATGTTCAAGGTTTTTGCCGGGCGTAATGAGAACAGGGAACTGATTGCGGAGCAGGTGGAGGCCATGCGTTCCATTTTCAGGACGGCTGACGTTGGGGTGAGTGCATGAGTGGATGTGATTTGCTCCTGTTCGGAGCTACCCGCAACACCGGTTTGCATATTGCCGGGCAAGCCGTCAGCAGGGGTGAAACGGTTGCCGCGATGGTAAGGAATGGCAGCGATGCGTCAGCTCTGGAAAGCCTGGGTGTGAGAGTGATCATGGGTGACGCTTTTGAGGTGGAGGATTGTTTGCGGGCGGTAGAACTGGCAAGTCCGCGACGTGTGACCAGCCTGATGGGCGGGAAGGACGTCACGGGGCGTCGTGTCTGTGGCGAAGGCAATATCAACGTCGTGCGGGCACTTGAAAATTCCGACCCCGTTGAACGGTTCGTGTTCGTGACGTCAATGGGATGTGGGGAACAGTATGCCGCCCTGAATGACAACGTCAAAAAATTCCTCGGTGAAGCATTGCTTGCCAAGACGGAGGCGGAAGATTATTTGAGGTTGAGCGGATTGCCATGGACGATCGTGCGTCCCGGGGGTCTCAATAATGAACCTGGCAGCGGCAATTTCTGTCTGCTCGATGCTCCTGACAGGCACCGTCAGGGGTATGTTTCGCGTGAAGACGTCGCGGCAGCGGTTTTGAAAGTATTGGACGATCCGGATTGTCTGTATCGGGCAGTCACTGTCCAGATGGATGTCCCGGTTATGGAGGTCGTCAATGCGTGACATTACCGGTTTTTATGCACGTGTGGGCAATGATCCACTGACGATGGCGTTCGAACAGGAAAAGAAGGTCATGCCAAACATGGCAGGTATGCGCCGCGAGCCGCCGGTCTGGACTGGAGGTTCGTTTGCGGAATTTGCGCCTGAAGCTTTCATGGCGGGGCCAAACCGGCCGCTGGCGCTTTATGTCCATGTGCCGTTTTGCCATCACCATTGCACTTTCTGTCCGTTTTACATCAACCAGACGAAAAAGGATTTCAGTGCGAAATACACGGCTCTCCTTTTGAAAGAAATCGCAGACACGGCAGCTGTCCTGAAAGAGGTCATTCACAAGCGGAAAGTCGACGTGATTTATTTTGGGGGCGGTACGCCAAGCGATCTTGAAAAGGACGATATGGCGAATGTCATCCGTTCACTGTTCGATCATTTCAATGTTTCACCCGATGCCGAGGTGACGGTCGAGGGACGCAATACAGGTTTTACGGCTGAGAAGGGACTGGCCTGGGTAAAGGCCGGAGCGAACCGTTTTTCGATAGGGTTGCAGGCAGCCAATACTGCCTTGCGCAAAAAACTCGGCAGGCTGGCGTCCCGGGAAGAGGCCGGTGAGACTTTGAACGGTCTTGCCGACAGCGGGGCTTCGGTCGTGATCGACCTGCTTTACGGATTGCCGGGTCAGACGGAGGAAATCCTGACCGACGACATCCGCTATATCAGTGAAGAGACTCGTATTGC
The DNA here is from genome assembly GCA_023409175.1 of Pseudomonadota bacterium. Classification (GTDB taxonomy): domain Bacteria; phylum Pseudomonadota; class Gammaproteobacteria; order Burkholderiales; family Burkholderiaceae_D; genus Oxalobacter. The sequence continues at coordinate 4,783 of JAEYIG010000027.1, read as the reverse complement.
CGGGCTGGATCTTTATGAGCTCCGGAAATTTCCCGGGTCTCCTCTGGACAAGGCGATTGAACGGGGAAAGATGCCGCCGATGCCGGAGTTTCCTGAAACGGCCCGGTTGTTCGGTACGGCTTATGATGGCCTGGTCAAGGCCGGATTCGATCATTTTTCCCCGCGGCACTGGCGACGCACGCCAAATGAGCGGTCTCTTTATAACCGTCTTGCCGGTGGACAGACAGACATGATCCCGTTCGGTTCGGCAGCCGGTGGGCGGCTCGGGTCAATCGGGCTCGGTACGGCACGGGATATCAAGTCGTATACGGAAATGGTCGAACGTGGCGAAAAACCGTTGGGGCGGATTGCTGCAGCGCCGCTTGCTGCCGGGAAAGATGGTTTTGCCCATGAAATCGATGTGGCGTTCGAATCAATTGGAGTGCCGGCAATTGCGAGGTGGCCTGAATCCCTTCGGGAGCAGGGACGGTTATTGCTTGGCCAATGGAAGGAGGCAGGGTTGCTGGCCGGGGATGTCGATGGCCCCGGCATGTCGTTTACCTGTGCCGGGTTTTACTGGTCTGCACGGTTGAAAAAGCTCCTGCTCGAGTTTAGTGCTGCGCCGGTTCCGGCATAGGTTTTTTTGTCGGCCGGTTGGCTGAGAGGAAAAACGGGGATGCCCTCCATCTGTTTTTATGGAGGGCATTTTTGTTGTCCCTTATCAGGAAGGGACGCCGATTATTTCATGGCTGGCGTGGCCTAAAGCTTGCCGGACAGGGTACAATCTCGTCATGAAAAATATCGTCATTCTTATTTCCGGCAGGGGCAGCAATATGGAAGCCATTGTCCGGACATTCAATCAGGAAAAGTGGGACGCCAGGCTGTCGGCTGTGATCAGTAACCGTGCCGATGCGGCAGGCCTCGGGTTCGCTGAAAAAGCGGGTATTCCCACCCGTGTCGTGTCACACAAGGATTATCCGGACCGGGAATCCTATGATGCCGTTTTGCAGAAAACAATTGATGAATATCAGCCTGATCTCGTGATTCTGGCGGGTTTCATGCGCATTCTGACGACAGGATTTGTCGAACATTACACGGGTAGGATGATCAATATCCATCCTTCCCTGTTGCCGAGCTTCAGGGGCTTGCATACCCATCAGCAGGCGATCGCTGCCGGGGTAAGGGTGCATGGGGCGACGGTTCATTATGTGACACCGGAACTGGATGGCGGCCCGATTATCGCGCAGGCGATTGTCCCGGTTTTCCCGGATGACGATGAAGACAGGCTGGCCGACAGGGTATTGGAACAGGAGCACATCATTTATCCGCGTGTGGTACGCCTGATTGTGGAAGGCAAGGTTGGCATGACTTCGGGAGGTCGTGTGAGCTTGTCTCGGGAAATGGTTGATTCAATTGGGTTTATTGTTAAAGGAGGTGGGCTGTGAGACTTGCTCCATTGGTTATTACGAATACCGAACAGGTATTGCGGGAAGTGCTTCAGTTTTCCGGCCCGGCAGATGTGGTGATTTCGCGTTATTTTCGTGAACATCCAAAACTGGGGATGCGCGAAAGGGGTGCGATTGCGGAAACGGTTTACGCTATCCTTCGTAACCGGTTGATTTACAATAATCTTTCCGAGTCCGGTTTCGGCCCGCAGATGCGTCGTCTGGTGCTTCTTGGTCTGGCCGATATTTATGGCGTCGATTCAATAGGTGGAATTGACGAGAATGAAACGGCGTGGCTGGACCACGTTGCCAAGGTTGACCGCAGCCAGCTGCCCCAGAAGATGCAGGCCAATATGCCGGAATGGCTCTATGACAGGCTGACGGAGCAGATCGGTGAGGACGAAACGCTGAAACTGGCCGCCGTGCTGAATACGCCTGCACCGTTGGACTTGCGCGTCAATACGCTGAAAGTCAAACGTGACGACGTGATGAAGGTCATGAACGAGGTGCCGGTCGAATGCGAACCGACTCCTTACGCTTCGTCGGGCATCCGTCTCAGGAAGAAGATCGCCTTGCAGAACATGCCGGTTTTCAAGGAAGGTGGCGTTGAAGTGCAGGACGAGGGCAGCCAGTTGCTGGCCCAGATTGTCGGCGCGAAACGCGGTGAAATGGTCGTGGATTTCTGTGCCGGGGCAGGCGGCAAGACGCTGGCGCTGGGTGTTGCCATGCGCAATACCGGCCGTCTTTACGCCTTTGACGTATCCGACAAGCGACTTGCCAAGATGAAGCCCAGACTGGCGAAAAGCGGGTTGTCGAATGTCCATCCGATCCAGATCGCGCACGAACGGGATGCCCGGATCAAGCGGCTGGCGGGGAAGGCTGACCGGGTTCTGGTCGATTCCCCATGTAGCGGTCTCGGTACCTTGCGGCGCAATCCTGACCTGAAGTGGCGCCAGACTCCGGAAACGATTGCCGAAATGACGGAAAAACAGCATGCCATTCTGGAATCGGCTGCGCGGCTCCCGAAAGTGGGAGGTCGGCTTGTTTATGCAACCTGCAGCTTGCTTCAGGATGAGAATGACAGAATCGTCGAGGATTTCCTGAAGAAGGACGACCGTTATGTCCTGGTGCCCATGAATAATGTATTGGCTGATGGCAAGGTCGATCTGGAAATGGGGGATTACCTTAAACTGATGCCACATACCCATCAGACAGACGGTTTCTTTGCGGCTGTGTTCGAACGGGTCAAATGATATCCTGTTCGTGTTTTTGGAAGCGGCATTTCTTCACGGTATGCCGCTTTTTTATTAAATTACATCAATAAAACATTTTAATTTATTGTTTTTAATGAGTTTCATTTGTTTTTTATGGCAACAAACCTGGCGGGAAACCACATTTCCCATTCTTTGAAAGCCGGTCAAGATCAAGAGTATTCACATTCTCTGGTGATACAATAGGTCGGTAATGCCTGAAGGGCACGCCGGAGTCTTTTGCCTGTGTGCATTTTGCAAGATTTTTCCCAATACGATTTTTTTCTCTTCAAAAACGATATGGCACTATTCACACCTATGAAATCCTCATGTAAATCTGTCGCAGGGAGAGGCTTATGATCCTTGGAATCGACGTTGGAGGTACACATACCGATTCGGTTTTAATGAATGGCCGCAAGATTATCCGCAAATCGAAAGTGCTGACGGATAAGGAAAACATCCTCAATTGCGTCATGATGGCAACGGAAGCCGTTGCAAAACCGGAAGACATCAAGAATCTGCAGCGCATTGTCCTGTCTACGACGTTGACGACGAATGCGGTTGTCCAGAACCAGCTCGCGCCTGTCGGCCTGATCGTCATGAACGGCCCCGGTGTTTCGCCGAAGGATTTGCCGCTGTATGACAAGGCGAATTACGTGGCCGGTTACATGAGCCACAGGGGCATCGAGGCGGAATCGCCTGACCGTTCGGAACTGGCCGATTTGAAAGCGAAATTCAAGAAAGAGAAGATCAACCGTTTCGCGATTGTCGGCAAGTTCTCGACCCGTAATCCGGTTCATGAACAGGAAGTGAACGACGTTTTCAAGGACGTTGCCGAACATGCCTCCCAAAGCCATCAGCTGTCCGGTTCGCTGAATTTCCCGCGCCGTATTGCGACGACTTACCTGAATGAAGCCGTCTGGCATCTGCAGCACAAGCTGGCTGGCCAGTTGAAGACCTATATGGAAAAACTGGGCGTGAACGTGCCTTTGTATATCCTGAAGGCCGATGGCGGTACGATTGAATTCCAACAGTCTCTTGACGCGCCTGTCCAGACCATTCTGTCCGGTCCTGCCGCGACGATTATGGGTGTCCTGCCGTACGTTTCGGATGAGATGGATTCCATTTCGGTCGATATCGGCGGTACGACGACGGATATCGCCTTGTTTGCCGACGGTGTTCCTTTGCTGGAACCACAGGGCATCACGATTGAAGACCACAAGACTTCGGTTCGCGGTTTGCTGACGCATTCCATCGGGGTTGGTGGTGACAGCCATGTCCGCGTTGAAGACGGTGTCCTGAAACTGGGGCCGGAACGTCTGGGTGCGGCAATGGCTTTTGACGGTCCCGTCCCGACGACTACGGATGCCCTGATCGTATTGGGTATTGCCGATATCGGCGACAAGACCAAGGCGATGGAAGCCATGAAGCAGCTGGCTGCCGAACTGAAGAAAACGCCGGAAGCCGTGGCGAAAGACGTGCTTGATCTGGCCTGTACGCTGATTGTGGACAAGATCAGGACCATGCTCGCTGAAATCAACAGCAAGCCGGTTTACACGATTCACGAATTGCTGGAGGGCCGCAAGATCGAGCCTCAGGAAATCGTGGTGGTCGGTGGCCCCGCACCTTTCATGGCCAAACGCATCGGTGAAATGATGGATTGCCCTGTCAAGGTTCCGGGCGATTCCGACGTCATCAACGCCAGTGGCGCTGCGACGGCCAGAACGACGGTGGAACTGAATATGGTTGCCGATACCGAAGCCCAGACCCTGAGTATCGCGGAAGAGGGTGTCCAGCAGGAAATCTCCAGACGGTTTACACTGGACGACCTGATTGCACTGGGTACCGAAAAACTGGTCAAAAAAGCCAAGCAGGCCGGTGCTCGTGATCAGGATATCGAGGTCGAAGTGGCCGACAGCCAGGTGTTCAACGTGGTCCGCGGTTACTCCACGACGGGCAAAAACATGCGTGTCAGACTTCAGGTCAAACCGGGTCTGATTAAAGATGATTCGAATTGAGAGGGGTTTTCGTGAAAAAGAAAACAGGACTGGTTTTTTTCCCGGCTTTTGACTATGCGATCACGCCGACCCATCCGGAGCGTGAGGAACG
>JAEYIG010000220.1 GCA_023409175.1 Pseudomonadota bacterium | reverse complement strand
TCGCCAATCAGCGCGATGGAGTCCTGAAAATTGCCATCACTCCCTGATTAAGCTCAACCTTGTTTTTCCGGCCGGATTGGAAAATACAATCCGGCCTTTTTTATTATCAGTCCGTTTTTCCCGAACCGTCTCTCCGGGCATTCCCGAAATCCCGAAAGGCATTTTTTTGTTAAAAGAATTTTTAAAGGCCGTATCCACGTTTTTACCATTTGGAAGGATTTACTCATGAACGACAGACCGCCAATCACTCTAACCAGTTCCGACTATGAACGTCTGACCCAGATGCTCATGTCAAACAAATACCGCAATCTGCCGGGCATGGAAGAACTGCAGGATGAACTGGACAGGGCCAACGTTGTGGAACCCGATGAATTGCCAAACGATGTCATTACAGTCAATTCGACTGCCCGTTTTACCGATGAGGCCACAAACGAGCAATTCGAAATCACGCTGGTTTATCCCGACAAGGCGGATGGAGCCGGCAAGATTTCCGTTCTGGCTCCCGTCGGGAGTGCATTGCTGGGCCTTTCGGTTGGACAATCCATTCCCTGGCAAGTCCCGGGAAGGCAGAAACTCCAATTGAAAGTGCTTGAAGTCAAAAAAGCCGGGTAGTATTCAATAATACCGATTGAAATCAGTATATTGAAAAATGTTATTAAAGTGAAATATTACTTTATGAAGGCAATCCGTCCCGATCAAAATGCGGATTGTCACCATATCGCTTGCATGCGGTTTCCATATCCGGAAAGAAACGGAAAGGCCAATAAAAAAGGAAGAAATCCCTTATGGACTTCTTCCCGCAATGATGTGGAATCCGTTTCTTTTTGAGTCAGGCCACGCTCAATAACGGCCGGAACGCCGATGATGTCGCATATACCCGCGTGACTGCTGGAACTCACGGACATCACGATTATAATCCCTGCTCAGGTTTTCCTCCTGCCTTCTCAGGTTATCGGACTGCCGTTGCAGCCGCTGATAGTCGTTATACGGGTCTTCATATCGTGGTGCCGGATTGTTATACCGGTTGGCGCGCTCCTGGTAGTCGTGCCTGTCAAAATAACCGAACGGAATATCGGCATGGGCTGTTGCGGTTATGGCAAAGGAACAAGCGGCAATTGCACCCATTAACAAAGATCGGGTAACTCGATTCATGAAACTCCTCCAATTCACAGAGATGGCGGGGACTTGGATAGCTTAATGCATATTCTGATACTAACCAAACCTCAAATTTATCCATTGACGGTATCAGGGTAAAAATCGTTTTTTTCGGCAGACAATGTCTCTCAAAAGGTACGTCAGGGATATATTCGATTTCCTGAATAAGTGAAAATACCGGAAATGGAACAAACTTTTCACCATGAAGAAAAGGTATCATCCAGACAATGGGAATCAGTCACGTTGAATTGATCCGGGGTAAACAGTGAAATACAAACATATCGTTTTCGATGTCGATAATGTCCTGAATGAAACGGAATCCGGCCGCTCACGGGAATCCGCCCACTTTCCCGCGCCTGTCTGTTCGTGTGCCGGCATCAGGCCGCTCATACAGGGCTTGAAAGCCATGTCCTATATCCTTGGTGCCGTATCGGCACGGCCGGAAAACGGACTCTCCGGCTTCAGGAAATCATCCATATCCTCCTACTTCCAATACTGCGTCGGGTCTTCCCCGGAAGGCGACAACGGCAATCCCGTCCGTCTTTATCTCAACCGGGCAGGCGCGAAACCGGAAGAGACGCTTTTTGTCACCTCCACAGCCAAAAACCTTGCTTATGCCCGGGAAGCCGACGTCGATTGTGCGATAACGCTCTGGAATATCTGCGACTGTCCGTCTGAAAACGCGACCTACCGGTTTTCCCGTCCCAACGAACTGGCGGTCATGCTTGGAAAGCCGGAAAACCTGCCTGCTTCCGATCCATTGCTTTCATGGGCCATCGAACTCCAGTTCATCGCACAGGCCGGGCAGACGTATTCAAAAGACCCGTTCGATCTCGAACGTTTTGACCGCATCAGGGAAATATCGGCAGAAATCATGGCCATGAAATCCGGCCTGTCGATGGGTGTCGTCAAGGAACTGTTCTGCAATGAATCGGGGTTCCAGACCCCGAAACTCGATACCCGTGCCGCGATAATCGAAAACGGCAGGATCCTGATGGTCCGGGAAGGCGAAAAATGGTCCCTGCCGGGCGGCTGGGTGGACGTCGACCAGTCCATCGCCTCCAACACAGTCAAGGAAGTCAGTGAAGAAGCCGGTCTGGAAGTCGAGCCTGTCAGGCTCATTTCCGTGCTGGACGGGAACAAGAGGCAAATCAGGAAATACGTTTACGGCATCTGCAAGGTTTTCGTGCTGTGCAGGGCGAAAGGCGGCAAATTCCACACCAATATCGAAACGAGCGAAAGCGCATGGTTCCCACTCGAGAACCTGCCGCCGTTATTCACCGACAAGAACACGGAAGAACAGATCCGGATGTGTTTTCTGGCGGAAGCTGACGAAAACTGGCAGGTCCTCTTTGACTGATGCCCGTTTAACCTGTTTCGGAAAAGGGTGAAAGAGTCTGAAGCCGAAATCCATTGTCGAATGTGTACCGGTCAATCCGGCTTCGCCTGCCATCATTAAGGATTGCCCGATAACTGGCACGTCTTTATACTGCAAACACTTCAAAACACCTTAGGGATCATGCTCATGAAAAAATGGTTTGCCATATACCGGGGAACATTCAGGGATTTCAGCAACTTCGATGGCCGTTCAACACGACTGGAAGTATGGAATTACCTGATCAACAACATCATTATCGGCTGCATCCTGGCACTTCTCATTGGGCCGCTTGTCTGGATTTTCAATATCGTCGTCTTTATTGCATCCATCGGACTGACCGTTCGCCGGTTCCACGATATCGGCCTGAACGCATGGTTTCTGATAGGGCTGTTCATCCCCATCATCAACCTGTTTTTCCTGATCATGCTTTATTTTTTCAAAAGCAATCCCGGAAGCAACCAATACGGCCCCAACCCTTACGGACAGTGAAACGAAAAAGTGCCTTGTCCGTCAACAGGGCAAGGCACTTTTGCGGTTTCATGCGCAAAAGGGAGGGACTAGTCAGGCACTTTCCAGCGTTTCAGGGTAGGGAAGAAGCCTTTCATGATCTGTCGTGCCTCATCGCGTGTCATTCCCGCAGCCGATGCCATATGAGGCGCGCAATGCTCGATCATCTCGTCCATGGTCATATCCCACGTGAACTTGCCATGGTTATAGCAGTAACTGCAATAATCCCTGTTATCCGTTCCGTTGGCATTTTTCCCGTAAGTGGCATCCCGATCCGACATCGGCATCCCACAGGACTGGCAATATATCTTTTCCATAGACACCTTTCCGTAAAATCTGTAGTGACAGTGGTATGGTCGTTCATCGTCAACCGAACGTTCTTTTCAACATTTATACATAGAAAAATGCATATTGAAAAGTATTTTTTACACCTGACGATTATCCAGGCTCATGCACACAGGTTAACCGGCTTTAACCTTCACGGCAATACCGGATATTTTTCCGGTTTGATACATGGCAATCCCGATCATGAAACCGTCCTTTTCAGGAACGGAAAAACGACACTGCCGTTCCGGCCCCCATCATTGTCCATGGAGAGTGATTTCAGTGATTTCCGCAGGACGCCCAAGCCGGAGAGGGAAGCCATTCCACAATCCTGTGCCGTTGCTCACATACAGCTTCATGTTGCCGACGTCGTAAAGGCCTGAAACAAAGCCTTCATTGAATGATTTCACGATCAGGTGAGCTCCCATGATCTGGCCGCCATGCGTATGGCCGGACAACTGGAGTCCCACGCCGGCTTCAGCGTTCTTTTCCGCATCCCGTGGCTGATGTGCCAGCAGGATGACCGGAGCGCCTTCGGGAGCGCCAGAAAGGGCCGCCCGGATATCCGGTTCCGGCATGTCGAAATTCGGGGCAACCCGGTCGGTCATCCCTGCAATGACCAGAGGATGGTCGTTAACGATGACAACCACATGCGCGTTTTTCAGCATATTCAGGCCAAGGCCGTCAAAGGCCTTCATCCATCCGGTATAGTCGGAATAGTATTCGTGGTTCCCGGGAATGGAGAAAACACCATATTTCGCCTTGAAATCGCGGAAGGGCGCAACATCGTCGACGCGGTTTCCGACAGTCCCGTCGACCAGGTCGCCCGTAATCAGGATCAGGTCCGGTTTCAGGGCATTCGTCTTGTCGACGACGGCACGGTTGCGTTCACCGGTCAGCAGGCGGCTTGCATGCAAATCGCTGAGCTGCACCACTTTCAGGCCATCCATTTCGGACGGCAATCCTTTTACCGATATGTCCACTGCCTTGACGTCAGGCACGCGGACAGCCTGCCATACCCCGACGGCGGACAGGACAACCGCCATCACCAGCAGAACGGCATTGATGCGGTTCGGCGAAACAGGCGGTTTCCGGGTGCGCCGGACCTTTCGCCAGAGTAGGGTGACGAAGGAAAACAAATCCCTGAGCAGGAAAAAGATGGCCAGCAGGAAAAGGGAACTGAACAGCCAGCCCATCAGAATGAGCAACCATGTCGGCAGTTCGGGAGAAGCCATGTTCCCGAAAAAGATCCGGACAAAGAGATGGTAAAGGGACAGCAGTACGATACCCGTACCGGCGGCCCACTTCAGTCCCGTTTTCCAGTGGAGCGGAGGAACCAGTCTCAGGGCAACATAAATACCGATCAGCGCAGCAAAAAAATGGAAGTACATACTTTTCAGGCTTTCAGGAACAGGAATGTGGAACAGGCGACATCGCCTTTGGGGTGTGTCGCCTGTCAACATTAGTTTAACCGATAATGTTTACCGGCGCTTTTGACGAAATGTAACGGTTTCCTTCAATGGTCAACGGTTGGAGCGGCCATAGTCTGTTTTCCGTGATATTGGCTGTCCGACACCTTTTCCATCCATTCGACGTTCTTGCCATTCACATCCCCCGTGATGGCAAGATGCGTCATCGGCGAATCCGGTGCGGCACCGTGCCAGTGTTAGACACGGGCAGGGCAGCGGATCACGTCACCCGGCCGGATCTCAACGACCGGGCCTCCCCATTCCTGTGTCAGGCCGCGACCTGACGTGACGATCAGGGTTTGCCCCGCCGGATGCGTATGCCATGCCGAACGGGCGCCGGCGTCGAACGACACATAAGCACCCGAAGCAGGCAGATCCCCGACAGGTGAAAACAACATCTCCACTTTCACTTTCCCTGTGAAGGCCTGTTTGAGCCCCGTAAACGATGGACGGCTTTCTGTAGAGGTGATCGTCTGGCTTCCGGCAACCATCCCTGAAGAAGCGGCATTGGCGGCAAAAGCGCCGCCTGCCGCCAGCAGAAGGGGAATGAATGCCATATTCAAAATGCGTTTCATGATGAATTCCCTCCCCAATATCTCCATCAGAATTCCTGCGACGTCGGCCGGATCACGATTTCGTTGACAGCCGTCTCTTTCGGCTGGGAAATGGCATAAGCGACGGCATTGGCGACACTGTCAGCAGGAATCGCATACTTTTCATACCCCGCAATCACGGCTTGCCGGGTCTTTTCATCCGAACTGCCATACATCAGTTCGGACTCCACATAACCGGGATAGATGACCGTGGAACGGAATTTGCCTGCCGATTCCACACGGATGCCTTCAGACAGCGCCCGTACGGCATATTTCGTCGCGGAATACACCGTCGCCGTCGGTGCAGCGACCTTGATACCCGCCACGGATGAGATATTGATGAAATGGCCCGACTGCTGTTTTTCAAAGACCGGCCATGCCGCAGCGACGCCATACAGGACGCCCTTGATATTGATGTCGATCATCCTGTCCCATTCGTCCACCTTGAGTGAGGAAATCGGGGCCTGAGCCATCAGGCCGGCATTGCCGACCATGACATCCAGCCGCCCCAGTCTGGCAACGACGTCGTCAACCATATCCCTTACCTGTTTTTCAACGGTCACATCGACAACATAAAACGATGCCTTGCCGCCAGCCGAGTTGATTTCACCGGCGATTTTTTCCAGCCGGTCTTTCCTTCTGGCCGCCAGCACCACGGTAGCGCCATCTGCGGCGAGCTTGCGGACAATCGCCTCACCAATACCGCTGCTGGCACCTGTAACGAGAACGACCTTATCCTGAATATTGTCCATTCTTTTTCCTTAAATAATGATAATTCAATGGTTTATGAGTTGATATTCAAGCGTTTTTTCAATACCTCACCAAACACTTTCGCGGCAAGCGCACTTTCTTTTTTGCCGACATCCCGATCCAGGACGGAAATGATTCCCGCCACCTGTTGCTGGCTCAAGCCGACGTTCATTGCAGCATTCAAATGGTATTGAAGCTGGGCATCCGTCCCGCCCAGAGCGGCGAGGGCGGCAACCGTGGCGATCTCCCGGTCAGCGAATTCCAGCACCCCGCGCCCGAAAATGTCGGCAAACAGGTGCTCTTTCAGAAAGGCATCAATCCCGGGCGCGAAAAGCTGGTATCCGCTTTTCGGCGGCACAGCCGTCACGCCCGACAAGGTCATGCGTACCGCTTCGCCATAGGCGTTGCGATCCGTACCGGGCGGCAAAGCCGCCGGTTGAACGCCGGCCGGATCGGCAATGCCGGCCTTTTCCCGTTCTTTCATGACCGTCATGAACGTCTGGATGCCGTTCAGGCTCCGTGGAAAACCGGTGTACGCATACAACTGAATCAACACTTCCCTGATCTCACTGACCGTCAGGCCTGCATCGAGACCGCCATTCAGCGCCGTTTTCAGTTTCGGCAAATCGCCATTGGCCGTGAATGCCGCGATTGTCACGATCTTTTCCTGTCTGGCGTCCAGCGCCTGTTTCGTCTTTTCCATTTCATCCGCCCTTGCCAGATTGCCCAGACAGAGCAGGGCAAACATCAGCCCCGCCAGCCCGGTTAACGGTTTTATTACCTTTATCATCTTCCGATCCTTCCTCCTGAAAGACCGGCTTTGCGCCGGTCCGGTTCCATAAGCGGCCTAGCGGCTGATCATCTTCGCGTATTTTTCCGGATACCGGTCTCCGACAAGCTCGATCTTCGAGCTGGCATAATCTACTTCCAGCAAATCTTCCGCAGACAGTTCGACATTGACCGAACCGATGTTTTCTTCGAGCCGCGACAGTTTGGTCGTCCCCGGAATCGGCACCATCCATGGCTGCCGGGCCAGTACCCATGCCAGTGCGACCTGCGCAGGAGTCACCTTTTTCCGTTCAGCCAGTTTCCTGACCAGATCGACGATCCCCTGGTTGGCATTCAGGGCTTCAGGAGTGAAGCGCGGCAACGTGTTCCGGAAATCGGACTTGTCGAAAATCGTCTTTTCGTTCATCTTTCCGGTC
>JAEYIG010000205.1 GCA_023409175.1 Pseudomonadota bacterium | reverse complement strand
ATTTTCGCTTCTTTCAGGAAATCGAGCAGGTATTCGAACTCTTCTTCGGTTTCACCCGGGAAACCGGTGATGAATGTCGACCGGATCGTGATGTCCGGACACATCCTTCTCCATTCGGCAATACGCTCCAGATGCCTTTCCGCACTGGCAGGGCGTTTCATGCGTTTCAACACTTCCGGATGGGCATGCTGGAACGGGACGTCCAGATAAGGCAAAACCCCTCCTGCGTTCATGATCGGAATGAGGTCATCGACATGAGGATAGGGATAGAGGTAATGCAAGCGCACCCATGCATCATGTTTTCTGGCCAGTTTGCCCAACGCTTCCGTCATCTGGGTGACGTGTGTCTTGACAGGACGGCCGCCCCAGAATCCTGTCCTGAATTTGGTATCAAGGCCATAAGCGCCCGTATCCTGCGAAATGACCAGCAATTCCTTCACTCCTGACTCAAACAGTTTTTCCGCCTCGTCGAGCACCTTGCCGATCGGGTAGGAAACCAGATCGCCACGCAGATCGGGAATGATGCAGAAAGTGCAGTGATGGCTGCACCCTTCGGAAATTTTGAGATAGGCATAATGTTTCGGCGTCAGCTTGATCCCCTGAGGAGGAATCAGATCGACAAACGGTTCATGCGGACGCGGCAGATACCGGTGAACGGCATCCATTACGTCCTGTACTGAATCGGGACCGGTCACGTCCAGCACTTTTGGATGGATACTGCGTATGAAATCGCTCCCGTCCTTGTCTTTTTTCGCACCGAGACATCCTGTTACGATAACCTTGCCGTTTTCTTCCAACGCTTCGGCAATCGCTTCAAGGGATTCCGCCTCAGCCGCATCAATGAAGCCGCAGGTATTCACAATGACCAGTCCGGCATCCTGATAGGTTTCAGCCGTTTCATACCCCTCGGCTCGCAATCTCGTCAGGATTTTTTCCGAATCCACTAACGCCTTGGGACAGCCTAATGAAACAAATCCGATAGTATTTTCTTTTTCCATCTTTTCAACAATAAAAACGACAATGCAAAACGTGTCGCAAACAGGTTCAAAATGTCATTTTGCACGATTATGCCGTGTGCGGCCTTTAAAATCAGACCACTTTGGCAAAAGAACAACTGATTTTCAATCCGCTATCCAGATGCCCGTCGCCATCCGCCCCGTAACCCCATCACGCCTGTAAGAATAAAAACGTTCCCTGTCGCAGACGGTGCAGAAGTGTCCGCCAGACACATCGGTAACGCCGGACTGATTCAATGTCATTCTGGCCAGTGTATAAATATCGGCCAGATACTTGCCAGGGAACCCCTTTCTGGCAACGAATGCCGATTCCATCAGGCCATTCCTGTTGACGAAAGCCTCGCGCACGTCTTCCCCTACCTCAAACGCCTCAGGGCCGATGGCAGGCCCCAGCCAGGCCATGATTTCCGAATCCGAACCCTGCCTCAGGGCATCCACTGTATTGCCGAGTACACCACCAGCCAGACCCCGCCATCCTGCATGGGCTGCAGCAATGACAGTGCCTTTGCGGTCACACAGTAAAACAGGCAGGCAGTCTGCCGTCATGATGACAGAAACGACTCGCGGCTTTCTCGTAAAAGAGGCATCTGCATCGGGCAATCCTGTCACATTTTCCGCATCGACAACAGTTGTCCCATGCACCTGATTGAGCCAGACGGGTTCTGAAGGCAATACCTTTTTCAGGAGTGCCCTGTTTTTCCGGACTTTCCCCGGATCATCCCCGACATGCATTCCGAAATTAAGCCCGTTTTTTCCTGAAACATCTCCCTGATAGGGAGTATTGCTGTACCCCCCATACCGGACTGTCGAAAACGCCCGGATGTTTTTCGGTGCTCCCCACTCAGGAATAATCAGATTCATACCATTTCCCATTCTCTTCAATTGAGGACCGTTCCAGCAGTTCTTTCATGTCTTCCGGCAAAGGCGCCACCCATTCATTTTGTTCTTTACCTGAAGGATGCAGCAATCCCAGCCGGAACGCATGCAGCGCCTGCCTTGGAAATATGGCGGCGAGATGGGATTTTCCATAAACGGGATCGCCCACGAGAGGGAAACCGATTGACTGCATATGAACTCGTATCTGGTGCGTGCGGCCTGTCTCAAGGCGGCATTTGACGAGGCTGACGACCATGTTATTGCAAACCCCTTCAGCCAGTTTCCTGAAATGGGTAACCGCCGCTTTTCCGGATTGCGTATGGATGACAGCCATTTTGACCCGATCCCGTGGGTGTCTGCCGATCGGTTCGTCGATTGTGCCGGATTCAGGGGTGTCACCCCAGACCAGTGCCAGATATTCCCTTTTGACCGTTCTGGCCTGCAACTGCCTGACCAGGTCGGTTTGTGCCTCGATCGTTTTTGCAACAACCATGATACCGCTTGTTTCCTTGTCGAGCCGGTGAACGATTCCGGCCCTTGGAACGGTTGCACTTTTCGGATCGCGATATAAAAGCCCATTCAAAAGCGTACCTGACCAGTTACCGGCTGCCGGATGCACGACAAGCCCCGCAGGCTTGTTGACGACCAGTATGTCATTGTCCTCGAATATGACCGGGAACTCGACTGCCTCGGGAGAAAAAGCGAGCTCTTCTTCTGCCATTTGAGGCATGACGCAAATTTCCTCATCACCGATAATAGTCTGTTTTGGTTGCGCCTTTTTCCCGTTTACCGTGATGTGACCGTCTTCTATCCAACGCTGAAGCCGGCTTCGGGAATATTGCGACAGGCGCGCTGCCACAAGCTTGTCCAGACGCTGGCCGCCGTCTTTCAAAGATAAAACAAACCTTATCGGCTCCTGTTCTGTTAATATCTCCTCTTCGTCGGATTCAATTTGAGAAAGTTCGGGTATATTTGGCTTTTCATTTTCTATCACATTGAGTCCTATCGGCTATAATTCTGAAATTAAACGTCTTTTCCAGTCTAACTGCATTTTGCAAAAATTATGCGAAAGTATTTAACGATCCTTCTGGCCCTTTTTCTCGCCGTCTCGCTATCCTCTTGCGGCCTTCTGCCTGAAAAAATAGATGAAACGGCCGCATGGCCGGCAGGCAAATTGTATCGCGAAGCGAAAGATGAATTAAACTCGGGCAACTACGAAAAAGCGGTTGAATACTTCGAAAAGCTGGAAGCACGTTATCCGTTCGGAGTTTACGCCCAGCAGGCACAGATGGATATCGCCTACGCCTACTATCGGCAAAATGAGCAGGCACAGGCTTTGGCAGCTGCCGAACGTTTCATCAAACTGCACCCCAACCATCCTAACATTGATTACATGTATTACCTGAAGGGCCTGATCAATTTTAACGATCGCCTGGGTCTTTTGAATTTCGCATTCCGTCAGGATTTGTCTGAACGCGATCCCAAAGCGGCTCAGGATGCTTTCGATGCCTTCAAGGTACTGGTGACCCGTTATCCGGACAGTGTCTATACCAAAGATGCACTCGTGCGCATGAAATACCTCGTCACAATGTTGGCAAAATATGAAATTCACGTCGCAAAGTACTATTATCGTCGTGGAGCTTATCTTGCTGCCGCCAACCGTGCCCAGCGCACCATCAAAAATTATCCTGATTCCCATGTCACGGAAGAAGCGTTGTACATCATGGTCCAGTCATACAAAAAACTGGGCCTGTACGATTTGAGTGCCGATGCGGAACGCGTTTTCAAGGAAAATTATCCCGACAGCAAAATCCCTTATGGCGCTGCAGACAAAAAATCTGATCCCTGGTGGCAGTTCTGGTAAAGATGCCTGATTCCGCCAAGGCATTTTCAAACGATTGATTTGGTTAAAAATGGTTCAACCCGCACAATCTTTAGCAGGCAGTTCGCTGATTACCGTGACAGCGCCCTCTGGCGCCGGCAAATCATCGCTTCTGGCTGCCCTGATTAAGAAAGACTCCAACCTTCGCCTGTCAGTATCGCACACGACACGGCAGCCCCGACCGGGAGAACAGAATGGCCGTGAATATCACTTCACCACAGTGGATGATTTCAAAAGACGTCTGAAAGATGGTGAATTTCTCGAACACGCCGAGGTCCACGGAAATTTTTATGGTACTTCCCGTGTCGCCGTGTTGAACCAGTTGAATGCCGGTTACGACACCATTCTCGAGATCGACTGGCAGGGAGCCCACCAGATCAGACGGCTGTTTCCGGAAACCATCAGCGTTTTTATCCTTCCCCCTTCCATTTCAGTGCTTGAAGAAAGGCTGAACAAGCGGGGTCAGGACTCTTCCGAAATCATAAAACAACGGATTGCCGCTGCAGACGAGGAGATCCGGCATGCATCCGATTTTGATTATGTTATCATCAACAATGAATTTGATCAGGCGTTATCCAGACTGGGCGCCATTGTCCAGACAGCCCGATGCCGAATGACCCGGCAAGCCATAAAAAACAAGGACTTGTTTGAACAATTCGGCATTGTCTGCTGCAATAACCCGTAAAATAACGTTCCCGATTTACTTTGTAGGATTGTGAGATGGCCCGTATTACTATTGAAGATTGCTTGAAAGAAATTCCAAACCGCTTTGAACTGACCCTGTGCGCGACGTACCGTGCGCGCCAGCTTTTGCAGGGACATACGCCAAAAGTCGAGGCAAAGGATAAAATGACGGTTATCGCCTTGCGCGAAATCGCCGCCGCCAAAGTCGGTAAGGAAATGCTGAAAAAGGTGCCAAGCTAAAACGGTTTGGATACGACACCCAAAAACGGTACGTTTTGCCTGGCGGTTATTGAACTGTTTCGCTGATTCTGGAAAACGCATATGACGCCAAACGGAACCGCTTCTTCGGCCAGTCAGACCGGCATCGTTGA
>JAEYIG010000211.1 GCA_023409175.1 Pseudomonadota bacterium | reverse complement strand
CCAGGGCAGGATAGAGGATTTCCTCGACTACCGGCGACATGCGATGAATCTCATCAATGAAGAGGACGTCATTGGCTTCCAGATTGGTCAGTATGGCGGCCAGATCGCCTGCCCTTTCCAGAACCGGCCCGGATGTCTGGCGAAGGTTGACCCCCATTTCTCGGGCGATAATATGGGCAAGCGTCGTTTTGCCCAGTCCCGGAGGCCCGAATAGAAGGGTATGGTCAAGCGCCTCATTGCGTTTCCTGGCCGCAGCGATGAAGATTTCGAGCTGTTCCCGCGTCTTGTGCTGTCCCACATATTCATTCAGCAATTTCGGGCGCAATGCACGCTCGATCGCTTCCTCATTGGGTGAGGCGGGTGCAGCATCAATAATTCTTTTTTCGCTGAAATCGTCTGTCTGGATGCTCATACCTGTATCCCGTTATTCTCTGGGTCAGCCTTTGGACAAGGCTTTCAGTGCCATTTTAATCCCGTCGGAGACGCTGCAGTCTGCCGGTACCTGTTTGATTGCCAGAATGGTTTCTTTTTCCGAATAGCCCAGCGCCAGAAGGGCGTTCTGGATGTCGGCCATCGAATCGTTTTGTATTGTGCCGGAAACCGCGCCCAGGGAACCGGTTTCCAGTTTGCCTTTCAGTTCCAGCAAAAGGCGTTCTGCCGTTTTCTTGCCGATCCCGGGAATACTCGTCAGGCGCGATGCGTCCTGAAGGGCGACAGCCTGTGACATGTCATTAACGGAAAGGCCGGATAACAATGCGAGTGCCGTTCTGGCTCCGACACCGGAAATGCGGATCAGTTGCCTGAAAAGGGCCCGTTCGTCGAGACTGCCGAAACCGTACAGGACATGCGCGTCTTCCCGGATGGCAAGATGGGTGAAGAGAGTTACCTTTTCTCCGACAGAAGGCAAATTGTAGAAAGTGCTCATCGGCACGTCAATTTCATAACCGACGCCCTGACAATCGACCAGCAGTTGCGGAGGATTCTTTTGCAGCAAAACGCCCTGAATGCGACCAATCATGAGATAAATAAGAAATGAGTAAAATGATTTTTATATTACCGGATAAGTCTGCCACGTCTGATTCGGAATGTATTCTCATTGCTCAAGACAGCGGCTTTTTCCAGCGCTTTTATAGCATCGAATCCATGGGCGTGGCAAATAGCGACACCTAATGCATCCGCCGCGTCGCTACCGGGAATGCCGGGAAGCGACAATAGCCGCTGCACCATTTCCTGAACCTGTTTTTTTTGCGCCTTCCCGTGACCGACGACCGCCTGCTTGATTTGCAAAGCCGTAAATTCATAGACGGCCAGTTCGGAAGCCACCAGTGCACTGATCGCCGCACCTCGCGCCTGTCCCAACAACAGAGTGGATTGCGGATTGACGTTGACGAATACTTTTTCGATGGCCGCACAATCGGGCTGATACTCCCTGATGATTTCCGAAATGCCGTCAAAGATGGTTTTCAGGCGCAGGGGTAAGCCAGCGTCTGCCGGTGTTTTGACTGTGCCCGAGGCGATATAGCTTAAGGTATTGCCTTTTTTGTGGATGATCCCGAAACCGGTCGTCCGAAGTCCTGGATCAATGCCCAGAATCTTCATGGCAGAACCTTTGGAATGACGTTCGTTTTTGCCATGAAAATCCTTTGTGTGTCAGTGACGGAAATGGCGGATGGACGTAAAGACCATTGCGATACCGTGTTCATCCGCAGCAGCAATCACTTCAGGGTCTCGTACCGAACCGCCCGGCTGGATGACAGCTGTGGCACCGGCATTCGCAACGATATCCAGACCGTCACGGAACGGGATGAAAGCATCGGATGCGACGACAGAGCCTTTCAGGGACAAACCTGCGTTTTCGGCTTTCATGGTCGCCGTACGGGCGGCATCGACACGGCTCATCTGGCCAGCGCCGATTCCAAGCGCCATACCGTTTCCGCAGAATACGATCGCGTTCGATTTGACGAATTTGACGACTTTTGAAGCAAAGAGCATGTCAGCCATCTGTTGTGGCGTCGGTTGCTGTCTGGTAACCACTTTCAGGTCGGTAGCGATCACATCGACAATGTCCGGGGACTGGACCAGCAAGCCACCGCCAACGCGTTTCATGTCGAAGGCATTTGCATTTTTGCCCAAACTGATTTCGAGCAGGCGCAGGTTTTTCTTGCGGTTGAAAATGCTTTTCGCTTCTTCCGTAAAGGATGGCGCTATCAGGACTTCAACGAACAGTTTGGAGACTTCTTCCGAGGTACGGGCATCCAGTTCGCCATTGAAAGCGATGATGCCGCCGAAAGCCGCTTCAGGATCGGTCTGCAGGGCTTTCTGGTAAGCGTCGAGCAAGTCCTTGCCGACAGCGACTCCGCACGGGTTGGCGTGTTTGATGATGACACAGGCAGGCTCGTCGAAGTTCTTGACACATTCCCATGCAGCATCTGCGTCGCTGATATTGTTGTAGGAAAGTTCCTTGCCCTGCAATTGCCTGTAACTGGCGAGTGTACCCGGTTCGATGTCTTTTTCACGGTAGAAGGCAGCGGACTGGTGAGGGTTTTCACCGTAACGCATGTCCTGGACTTTCTCGAATTGCAGATTGAGGATTTCAGGATAAGTCTTGCGGTTCTGGTGTTTCTTGTCCAGTTTCAGGCTGGACATGTAATTGGCAATCGCGCCATCGTACTGAGCGGTATGGGAAAACGTTTTTTTCGACAGTTCGAATTTGGTATCTGTCGAAAGGTCTCCCTTGTTCTTTTTCATTTCCGCGATGATGCCGGAATAGTCGGCAGGATCGCAGACGACGGCGACGTCCTTGTAATTCTTGGCAGCTGAACGCAACATGGCCGGGCCGCCGATATCAATGTTTTCAATCGCGTCTTCCAGAGTGCAATCTTCTTTTGCAACCGTTTGCTGGAACCGGTACAGGTTGACGACCACCATGTCAATCGTATTGATGCCGTGTTTGCCGATCGCATCCATATGGGATGCCATATCGCGTCTTGCCAGAATGCCGCCATGCACTTTCGGGTGCAGGGTCTTGACGCGTCCGTCCAGCATTTCAGGAAAACCGGTGTAATCGGCGACTTCGGTAACGGCAATCCCGTTCTTTTTAAGCAAATCAGCTGTTCCGCCAGTGGAAAGAATAGTGACATTCATGGCAGCCAGTTCTTTGGCGAACTCGACAAGTCCGGTTTTATCAGAGACGGATATCAAGGCAGATTGAATCATGATGGGTGTGGTAAATAACGATAGAGGTTAAGCCCGAAAAACGGAATTAAAGCAATTTGTGTTCCAGCATTTTTTTACGAAGCGTATTTCTGTTGATGCCGAGAATGTCGGCCGCATGGGACTGATTGTTTTTTGCATGAGCCATAACCGCAACCAGAACCGGCTTTTCAACCGTATGCATGATCATGTTGTAAATGTCGGTAGGCTTCTGTCCGTCCAGATCCTTGAAATATTCCTGTAAACTTTGCAGGACGACATCCTGAATATGCTCTTTGCTCATGTCAGTTTCCATCAACGGGTATTGCCGCCCGTCGGCCAATCAGATTTTCAAATATTTCATTATTGTAACCGCTACGCGCCTTCAAGTAGAGACATAAAAAAGCGATCGACTTCATTTATTTGCGTTTCACACGATTCGGCACGGTTCGCCGCATCGCGCAATTTTTCGCCGGACGGCAGGTTTTTTGCATACCAGCCGATATGTTTGCGTGCGGTGCGCACACCTACCGCTTCGCCGTAAAAGGCGTAATGTTCCTGAAGATGTTCCCGCACAATCTCCCATACTTCAGTGAAATCCGGAGGTGGTAAAAATGCGTCATTTTTCAAAAAATAGTCTATTTCGCGGAAAATCCATGGGCGTCCCTGCGCACCGCGACCGATCATGATGGCGTCCGCCCCGGTTTTTTTCAAAACGGCACGGGCTTTTTCCGGTGAATCAATATCGCCATTGGCGACAACCGGAATGGATACGAGCGATTTGACTTCGGCAATCGTGTCATATTCAGCCTCTCCCCGGTAACCGTCTTCGCGGGTACGTCCATGCAAGGTCAGCATCGCAATCCCGGCCGATTCGGCTATTTTCGCAACGGCTGGAGCATTGATATGGGAACGGTTCCAGCCAGTCCGGAATTTCAGCGTGACAGGCACTGGAACGGCATTCGTTACGGCTTCCAGTATCTGTCCTACGAGCGGTTCGTTTTGCAGAAGCGCCGAGCCACACCAGTTATTGCAGACCTTTTTTGCAGGACAACCCATGTTGATATCGATAATCTGGGCACCCTGATCGACGTTGTACCGGGCGCTGTCTGCCATGGTGGCGGGGTCGGAGCCGACTATCTGGACGGCACGTGGTTCCACTTCGCCTTCATGCACGACTCTCCTGCGGCTTTTGGGGGTATTGCGCAAGAGGGGATTGGCAGCAGCCATTTCGGATACGGCATAGCCGGCGCCCAGCCGTTTGCACAACTGGCGGAACGGCCGATCTGTAATGCCGGCCATAGGGGCGACAACAAGATTGTTGGAGAGGGCGTAAGGGCCGATCTGCATGATATGAAAGAAATAAAAGGATCTATTCTACCAAATGAATTGCCTAAAAAACAGGCAAATTTGAATGGTCAGAAATGCCTGTAATAATCGACCGCCGGCTTTTTTGCTTCTTCAAGGTGAGCCGCTTCACCCCATTTCAGGAGTTCAAGTTTTCCGTCAATGAATCGGAAGCGGTTGATGCTGGTGTTCAACACCGGCATTCTGCAACGGATTCCCAAAGGGATATCCTGCGCAATGCGATAAGCGGTTTCGATCACACCGAAATGGGTAACGATAGCGATCTTTTTTCCGGCGTAACTCGTGGCGGCATTGAAAATGGCATTCAGTGCGCGATGATGGAATTGCCGGGGGCTTTCGGTTTTTCTTTCGCCATCGGGAAAGAAATGGTCGGGATCGGCAGCGTACCAGGCCTCATATGATTTCGGGTACGCTTCCCTGATTTCGTCCGACATCATGCCTTCACAAATGCCGTAGCAGCGTTCCCTGAAGGACTTGTCCATATTGACGGCCAAACGGTGGCATTTGGCGATTTCATTCGCCGTTTGAAAGGCACGCTGCAAATCGCTTGAAAAAATGGCATCCAGCGGTTCGTTTTGCAGCGTTTCAGCGAGAGTGACCGCTTGCAAACGACCATCCTCATTCAGGGGAATATCGCTATGCCCCTGCAAACGTTTCATTTTATTCCACGCCGTCTGTCCATGGCGAATGATGAGGATGTCAGTCGCTTCTTCCATTTTCTCAGGCAGGCAGTTTGACCGAAGGATTCAGGGAATATACGCCGGTGATGCTGGCCTTGTCCAGAATGTGTCCTTTCATGGCGGAGAGCACGTCCTGACCGGTAAAACGGCCTGACAGGGGAAGCTTGTCCGTATCCAGTGCGTAGAGTGTAAAGACGTAATGGTGTGGGATGGAATCATTCCATGGCGGACACGGGCCGTCATAACCGTAGTAGTCGCCAGACATATCCTTGTCAGTCGAGAACCACCCGGTATAGTCATTTATGCCGTGACGGGCACCGTGAAGGGTATCCGGGCCGCTTTTGCCACGCGGGGAAATGCCGCTGGAGAATTCGCCTTCGGAAATGGATTTCATCGAAACGGGCAGGTCAATCATGACCCAGTGGTAAAAATCGACGCGTGGCAGGTCAGCCGGGACAGTTTTGCCTTCCTGGTTGACGTCGTCGCCTCTGGACGGGACGTCAACATCATGGCATATCAATACCAGCGAACGGGTGCCAGCAGGCAGGTCACTCCATTCCAGTTGTGGATTTTTATTGTCCGACATGGCGGCGTGTGTTGCAGGATCGATTTTGCAGAAAGCGAATTGTGCCGGAATGACTGCACCATCCTTAAAAGAGTTGCTCGACAGTTTCATGTTAGCTCCTTTAGTGCCATGGTTAAGAGGAATAGCGTTATTTTGCCAGATGAAATTGGATTGCTGAATTATTTTCGGGGTGACTCCAGCCAGAAAGTGACCGGGCCGTCGTTGGTCAATGAAACTTTCATGTCAGCACCGAAGCGTCCGCTCTGTATAACGGGTAATTTCAGTTTTGCCTGTGCGACGAAATAATCGAAAAGCTTTTCGCCGATATCGGGTGGGGCTGCCGGGGAAAAAGAAGGGCGTGTTCCCGATTTCGTATCCGCTGCCAGCGTGAACTGCGGAACGATCAGGAGCTCGCCGCCGATCGTTGAAACGGACAGGTTCATCTTACCGTTTTCGTCAGAAAAGACACGATAGCCAAGCAAACGGTTCAAAAGGGCATCCGCTTCCTTTTCCGTATCGTTTTTTTCGGCGCACAGAAGAACCAGAAGACCCTTTCCGATACGTCCGATTTCCTGATCGTCCACGGTAACTCTGGCCTGGCTGACCCGTTGCAAAAGAGAAATCATGTTGAGTCTTTTTCCTTATTGAGATTCCGTTAATGTACCAATAAAAAACCTGTCCGTTTTTGATTTTGCGGTAACGATCAAAATGTATTAACTACAGGCAAGTTTCATTAAAGAAAGTATAATAAACCCAGACTATGAGAAATTTTGCCGTTTTTGTCCTTATTCCCAGTGTGACGGATAACGGTTTCTGACTGGAGTTACGTTGATCTGCGAATGGCCGGAGAAACAAGATAATGAACCTTAAAGATGCAATGGAACTGGCCGGGGTTGATTTTGAAATGACCCTGAACCGGTTTTCCAATAATGAAGGTCTGCTGGAACGATTTGTCA
>JAEYIG010000068.1 GCA_023409175.1 Pseudomonadota bacterium | reverse complement strand
GCGTATTGCACAACGAAGACGTGGACGCATTGACGGAAGCGTCCAACATGAGCCTTCCCCTTTCCCTGACCACGCCATACCTGCTCAAGACACCGATCGCCCCGCATCTTTCGGCAGAACTGGATCATGTTGTCATCGACACAAACCACATCGCGGCCTGTTACCGTGAAATCTGCAATCGGGCTGATGCCGTGGTTGTCGAAGGGGTAGGCGGATTTTGCGTGCCGTTCACCGATTGTACCGACAGTGCCGAACTGGCGGTACAATTGGGGCTTCCAGTGATACTCGTCGTAGGCATGAAACTGGGCTGCATCAATCATGCCCTGCTGACTGCCGAGGCCGTCCGCTCACGTGGATTGACGCTGGCAGGATGGATTGCCAATACGATTGACCCCCATATGCCTTTTTGCGAAGAAAACATCCACACACTGGAAGCGAGACTCAATGTGCCGAGATTGGGTACAATGCCTTATCTCGAATCCTTTTCCGACGCGGACATGTTCCTTGATTTGAACCGTCTGCCCGATTGGCCCCTGTAAAAAACGAAGTTTAAAAAGAGTATTTTCATGTCACAACCCATTCATTTTTATCGTCCTGCCACTGACAACCCGTCATCTGCATCTGAAACCTGGCCTGTCGCGGAAATTCTGGCCCTGTATGAACTGCCATTCAATGAACTGATGTTTCGTGCAGCCCAGACCCATCGCGCAAACTTCCCTGAAGGGGACGTCGAACTCGCGACACTGATTTCCCTTAAAACGGGCGCCTGTACGGAAGATTGCGGTTATTGTTCCCAATCCATCCATCACAATACGGAAGTGGAACCCAGCAAAATGCTGTCACTTGAAACCGTCATGGCTGCGGCGAAAAAAGCGAAAGAAAACGGCGCAAACCGTTTCTGCATGGGCGCTTCCGGCCGTTCGCCAAACGACCGTGACTTTGAAAAATATCTGAACATCGTCCGTTCGGTCAAATCGCTCGGCCTTGAAACCTGCATGACGCTCGGCATGCTGAAAGAAGAACAGGCTGAACAACTGAAAGAAGCCGGACTCGATTATTACAACCATAATCTGGATACTGCCCCAAGCCACTACAACAGCGTCATCTCGACCAGAACCTATCAGGACCGTCTCGACACGCTGGGACGTGTCCGCAAGGCTGGCATCAAGGTTTGCTGTGGCGGTATCATCGGCATGGGCGAATCGCGCCAGCAACGCGCCGAACTGATTGCCCAGCTCGCCAACCTGAACCCGTATCCTGAAGCGGTTCCAATCAATCATCTGGTACCGATTCCAGGAACTCCTCTTTTCGGCGTAGAACAGCTCGATCCGCTTGAATTCGTGCGTACAATCGCTGTCACCCGGATTGTCATGCCGCAAGCCAGAGTCCGCATGTCTGCCGGTCGGCATGAACTCGGAGAGGCAATACAGTCCCTGTGTTTCCTTGCCGGAGCCAATTCCATTTTCTACGGTGAAAAACTGTTGACGACGGATAATTCCGAAGCCGAAGAAGACCGTGCAATGCTCGCCAGACTGGGATTGAAGACTCGCGAATCCACCGAAGTCAAGGCACGGATGCCCGGACTGGAGGAACACGACCATGCGCATTCTGTACTATAACGAAGGCGAAGACCCGAAAGAATGGCTGCCAAAACTGGCAGCCGCCATGCCGGAAGCCGATATCCGGCTCTGGCGGGAAGGCGATGACGAACCGGCTGATTATGCTCTCGTCTGGCATCCGCCTGCCGCCCTGTTTCAGAACAGGACCGGTCTGAAAGCGATTTTCAATCTCGCTGCCGGCGTCGATTCCCTTCTCCGTTTAAGTCACGTCATCCCGTCCAACATTCCCATTTTCCGGCTTGAAGATGCCGGCATGGCTATCCAGATGGTGGAATATGCCACCCATTTCGTCCTTCGGTATTACCGCCGGTTTGATGAGTATGAAAAACAGGCCCGTGAAAAGAAATGGGAAATGCTCGATCCGTTCAGGCGTCAGGATTTCACCATCGGCATCATGGGGATGGGCGTCATGGGAACGGCTGTCGCCGAAGCATTAATCCCATTCGGTTTCCCGATCCGTGGCTGGAGCCGCAACAGGAAAGACATTTCCCGCGTCGACAATTTTTACGGAAATGCGCAGCTTGATGCCTTCCTGAAAGACGTGCGGGTTTTGGTCTGCCTGTTGCCCCTGACGCCCGAGACGACCGATATCCTCAATAGCGATCTCTTTTCCAGACTGCATAAGGGGGCTTACCTGATCAATCTGGGCAGAGGAGCCCAACTGGTGGAAGAAGACCTGTTAAAAGCGCTTGAAACCGGACAGATCAAGGCAGCGGCCTTAGATGTTACCCGCGAAGAGCCCCTTCCCGAAAACCATCCCTTCTGGAAGGAAAACAGAATCACCATCACACCTCACATCGGCGGACTGACGTTCTGTCAGGAAACGGTGGAACAGGTTTCCAGATACATACATGCCTTTGAAAAAGGCGAAGCGCTGACCTCGCTCGTTGACCGTAAAGCCGGTTACTGAACATTTCCGATCCACAAATGAAAACGGTTGCATGGTTTCCCACGCAACCGTCTGAAAAAGTACCCCGCCTGTGTCGCTATGTCGGCATCTTGAACCAAAGGTTCAAGTGGTCGCAGTAAGTCGGATTTCGGGTTCATCGAGCGAGCGACGAGCACGCCCATCCAACAAAATTCCGTGACCGATGCTCAGAAATGGTTCAAAGAATATATGACAATCACGAACACCGCAGGGTAAATTCAGTTTACTTGAATAACAGCTCCTGTCAACCGGTTAAATCGAATTATTTGTCAGGAATCTATACTGAATCAGAAAAGATCTTCCTGCGGCATCAATGCTTGATCCAGGACACGATTCATCGTCTCCATTTTCTGCCGGATTTCAAACATCGACATTTCCGACAACGGGCCGTTAGGCGACTTCGTTGCCAACAATTCGGCAGCCATGGCCAATGACGCCATGACAGCAATCCTGTCGTTGCCCTTTATTTTTCCGGCATCGCGGATGGAGCACATTTTCCCATCCAGATAGGCGACCGCTTCACGGAGCATTTTTTCTTCCTCTTCACGGCACGCCAGACGAAAGCCCTGACCCATAATAGTGACATCAAGCTGAATCATTCGGCTACCTCCTCGTCGACAGTTCCGGGCAATGCCTGAATAAGCGAAGAGACCCGTTCACAAGCACTGTTCATTCGTTCAGCCAATTGCTGGTTTTCCAGCTTCAGCTCCGCATTTTTCAATCGCAAGTCGGCATTTTCGCGTCTCAGCACATGAGCCATTTCCGCCAACTGATTGATTTTTTCCGACAATAAATCGAATTCTGAAATCATTTTTTAAATGTCGCCGTCAAAATTAAGGAAGCAAAACCGGTCAATAAATCACAGGTTGCACGATGTTCATCACTTGTGTACCATTTTTATCCCAGATTCTAACGCCGCCTGTCAAGATTCTGAAGGGATATGTTTCAATTGAACAGCATATTTGTTGCGAATTAATGGTACACAAAGACAAAGTCCGGCATTTCACCTAACAATTACAACCGTGTCAAACTCATCCATAAAAATTCCCGTCATCACAATTGATGGCCCAACCGCTTCCGGTAAAGGCACCGTTGCGCAGATCGTCGCCGAAAAACTTCATTTTCATTATCTCGACTCGGGCGCATTGTATCGCCTGACAGCCCTCTGTGTTCTGCGTTCAGGCATCAAAACCGATGATATCGGACAAATAGTCTCGATTGCATCCAGTCTGCCGTGCCGATTTACCGACAATAAAATATTTCTGGGCGATGAGGACGTCACCGATGCCATCCGGAAAGAAGAAGTCGGAATCATGGCGTCTCAGATTGCGCCCATACCGGAAGTCAGGAAAGCGCTGACAGCATTCCAGACCCGTTTCAGAAAGGTTCCGGGACTCGTTGCTGATGGCCGCGACATGGGAACAGTCATCTTCCCTGACGCCAGTCTGAAGGTGTTTTTGACTGCCAGTGCGGACGTGCGCGCGCAAAGACGCCATAAGCAGTTGATGGAAAAAGGAATTCCTGCTAATATTGATAGTCTGCGAAATGATTTGATTGAACGGGATAAAAGGGATACGCAACGCAAAGAGTCTCCCCTTGTACCGGCAAAAGATGCATTGACGCTCGATACGTCCGGTATGGGCATAGAAGAAGCCGTTGAACGCATTCTCGATTGGTTTGCATACAGAAGTAAAAGTTAAAGACCATATTGGTCATTTTCGGCCCCGTAAAGGTGCAAGGCCCAAACGGGTGTTTTTAAAACCTAACCCGGATTTATTCAATTTTGGATAGCCGGTTTTTCACAATTTACATATGCCTACAGTTGCATCTAACCCTGTTTCCGGAATGGAAAGTTTTGCCGCTTTATTTGAAGAATCGCTTGCCCGTCACGACATGCGTTCTGGTGAAGTGATTTCTGCTGAAGTCGTCCGTATCGACCACAATTTCGTCGTCGTTAACGCCGGCCTGAAATCAGAATCCTTCATTCCCATCGAAGAATTCAAAAACGACGTTGGTGAACTCGAAGTCAACGTTGGTGATTACGTTTCCGTCGCCATTGAATCGCTTGAAAACGGTTATGGCGATACCATCCTGTCCCGCGACAAGGCCAAACGTCTCGCTTCCTGGCTCGCACTTGAAAAAGCCATGGAATCCGGCGAAATCGTTTCCGGTACCGTCAACGGTAAAGTCAAGGGCGGCCTGACCGTTCTGACCAACGGTATTCGCGCTTTCCTGCCAGGTTCGCTGGTCGATACCCGTCCTGTCAAGGACACCACGCCTTATGAAGGCAAAACCCTCGAATTCAAAGTCATCAAGCTGGATCGCAAACGCAATAACGTCGTTCTGTCCCGCCGTGCTGTCGTTGAAGCGTCCATGGGTGAAGAACGCCAGAAACTGATGGAAACCCTGAAAGAAGGCACCATCGTCAACGGCGTCGTCAAGAACATTACCGACTACGGTGCATTTATTGATCTGGGCGGCATCGACGGCCTGCTCCACATCACTGATCTGGCATGGCGTCGTGTTCGCCATCCATCCGAAATGCTGACCGTTGGCCAGGAAATCACCGCCAAGGTTCTGAAATACGATCAGGAAAAAAATCGTGTTTCACTGGGCGTCAAACAGCTGGGCGACGATCCATGGACCGGTCTTTCCCGCCGTTACCCACAAGGTACCCGCCTGTTCGGCAAGGTCACCAACCTGACCGACTACGGTGCTTTCGTTGAAGTCGAACAGGGTATCGAAGGTCTGGTACACGTTTCCGAAATGGATTGGACCAACAAGAACGTCGCACCTAACAAGGTTGTCAAACTGGGTGATGAAGTTGAAGTCATGGTTCTGGAAATCGACGAAGAACGCCGCCGTATCAGCCTGGGCATGAAACAATGCAAGGCAAACCCATGGGAAGAATTTGCAGAAACCCATAAAAAAGGCGACAAGGTCAACGGTGCGATCAAATCCATCACCGACTTCGGTGTCTTCATCGGCCTGCCAGGCAACATCGACGGTCTGGTTCACCTCTCCGACCTGTCCTGGACCGAAGCTGGCGAAACCGCTGTTCATAATTTCAAGAAAGGCGACGAACTGGAAGCTGTCGTTCTGGCTATTGATGTCGAACGTGAACGTGTTTCCCTGGGCGTCAAACAGCTCGAAGGCGATCCATTCAACAACTTCATCGCCATGAATGACAAGGGCGCTGTCGTTAACGGAACCGTCAAGTCCGTTGAACCCAAGGGTGCTGTCATCCAGTTGAACGAAGAAGTCGAAGGCTATCTGCGCGCTTCCGAAATCTCCCGCGAACGTGTGGAAGATGCCGGGTCCCAGTTGAAAGTCGGCGATGAAGTCGAAGTGATGATCATCAATATCGATCGTAAATCGCGTACGCTTCAATTGTCGATCAAAGCCAAAGACCAGCAGGAAACCCAGGAAGCCATGCAAAAGATCCAGAGTGATTCCAGCGCAGCTTCCGGCATGACCAGTCTGGGCGCTTTGTTAAAAGCAAAATTCGACAACAAGTAATTATTTAATCAAGAGTGCGAAATGACCAAATCCGAATTGATCGTTTCTTTGGCGGCCAGCTATCCTCAGCTGCTTGCAAAAGACGCTGAACTGACAGTAAAAACCATACTGGATGCCATGTCCGACGCTTTGGCTAACGGACAGCGTATCGAAATTCGCGGTTTCGGCAGTTTCGCCCTCAGTGTTCGGCCCCCCCGAGTCGGCCGCAACCCACGCTCCGGCGAAAAAGTGATGGTCGAGGAAAAACGTGTTCCTCACTTCAAGCCAGGCAAGGAATTGCGTCAACGTGTCGATGTGGCGGCAAATACAAACTGATTTCCGGTTTGATTAAATCGTTTGCAGCATGAAAAGGGCATCTTCGGATGCCCTTTTTCACGTACAATCATGGCTTGCCGCCGTGAGTGATGGCGATTCATATTCACCCGACAGAAGGACTGAATCATGAAATGGTTGTCTCGTATAATAGCAATAGTCTTTTTTATTTTCTTTTTCGGCCTGGCGCTGAAAAACACGCAGGAAACGGCTTTATACTTTTTCTGGGGTTATGAATTACGCGGCCCTCTGGTATTGATCGTATTGTGCTTTTTCATTGCCGGTTGCATACTTGGCCTTCTGGCGATGACACCGATGATCTTCAGGCAACGGCGCGAACTGGCCCGGCTTAGGAAAAACAGTCTGGAATCCGGACAAAAAGAAGGCCACGAAACTCAGGAAGAGCCGCCTTCACCTCCGAAAGACGGGATATCTTCCTGAAATAAGATTTTTATTTATATAGATATCGTATGGAATTTGAAATCTGGTGGTTGCTCTCTATCCCGATCTTTTTCGGCCTGGGATGGATCGCAGCACGTATCGACATCAAACAGTTGCTGTCCGAATCGCGAAGTCTTCCGAAAGGTTACTTCAAGGGCCTGAACTTTCTGTTGAATGAACAGCCTGACAAGGCCATCGACGCTTTCATTGAAATCGTCAAGCTTGACCCGGAAACGGCTGATCTGCATTTTGCGCTTGGCAACCTGTTCCGCCGTCGTGGCGAGACTGAACGGGCAATCCGGATGCACCAGAACCTTCTCCTCCGCCCTGACCTTCCGGCAGAACAACAGATGCAGGCCCAGTACGAACTGGGACAGGATTTCCTGAAAGCGGGTCTTTTGGACCGGGCTGAAGAAGTTTTCCAGAAACTGACGGAAACCCAGTATTCCATACAGGCACGACGGGCCCTGCTGGAAATTTTCCAGCGCGAAAAAGAATGGCAGCAGGCCATTGAAGCGGCACAGGCACTTCAGAATTCGGGTACCGGCAACCGCAACAAGCAGATAGCCCAATTCTACTGTGAGCTTGCCGAAGATGAACTGGTCAACAGACACCCTGAAAAAGCCCTTCCCCTGCTCGAAACCGCTCTGGCAACCGACAGGATGAGCGCCCGTGCAACCATACTGACCGGTGACGCCTTACTGGCAATGGGAAACACCGAAGAAGCCCTTAATACATGGCGCAGGGTAGAAAAACAAAGCATTTCACACACGGTTCTGGTCGCGCAGCGACTGATGGACGGATATCTGGCTGTCGGTCGTCCCCAGGAAGGCATCAGCCTCCTGAAATCGTATCTGGCTGAGGCCGCTTCCATTGACCTGCTCGAGGTCGTTTTCCAGGCTGTCCTGAAACAGGATGGGATCGAGGCCGCCAACACGCTGGTACATGATGAACTGAGAAGAACACCGACTCTGCTCGGTCTCGACAAACTGCTCGAAGCCCAGTTACTGGTCGTCCCACCTGAAATCAGGCAAGACCTTTCATTTGTCCGCAATCTGGTACAACGCTATGCATCAAAACTGTCCCGGTACAAATGCGATCACTGCGGTTTCGAGGCACGCCAGTTTTACTGGCAGTGTCCGGGTTGCCACCAGTGGGAAACCTATCCGCCCCGCAGGACGGAAGAACTGAAAATATCAGCCTGATGTCATTCAAATTCACGCAAGCCAGAAGTTGTCATGGATAAACAAAACCTCAAACCTCGCATACTCATCGTCGGCGACATCATGCTCGACCGTTACTGGTTCGGCGAAGTCAACCGGATTTCGCCTGAAGCTCCGGTACCGGTCGTCCTGATCGAGAAAAGCGAGGAACGGCTGGGAGGAGCCGCCAACGTAGCGAGAAACGTTTCGGCACTCGGTGCAGGATGCAGCCTTCTGGGAATTGTCGGCAAGGATGAGGCCGGACGTACTGTCGAGAACATGCTGAATGAAGGAGGCATCACCCCTTTCCTGCATGTCGATTCCAATATTTCCACTACCGTCAAACTTCGTGTCGTCGGACGCCAGCAACAGCTTTTGCGACTGGATTTCGAAAAAAAACCAACGCAGGAAGTGCTGGACAACAAACAGATTCAATACCGGAATCTCTTGAGTTCGCACGACATTATCGTTTTTTCCGATTACGGCAAAGGTGCCCTCTCGAATGTAGCTTCCATGATCGCGGATGCAAAACAGGCAGGGAAAACGACACTGGTCGACCCAAAGGGCGACGACTTCTCGATATATGCGGGCGCAACGATTCTGACGCCAAATAAATCCGAGTTGCGTCAGGTTGTCGGCGGTTGGAACAATGAAGCCGAGCTGACGTCGAAGGCACAGAAATTGAGGGAATCCCTTGAACTGGATTACCTGCTATTGACCCGTTCCGAAGAAGGGATGTCGCTTTTCGGCATGGATGAGGTCATTCATATCCCGACAGTTGCCCGTGAGGTTTTCGACGTTTCCGGAGCAGGCGATACCGTCATCGCGACGCTGGCAACCATGCTCGGTGCCGGAAAGACCGTCGCCGAAGCCGTCGATATCGCCAACCGTGCAGGCGGCATCGTGGTCGGCAAGCTCGGCACCGCCACAGTTACGGCTGAAGAATTGTTCGGGTGACGAACGTCAGGCGTGTTCCAGCTTGGCAATTGAAAGGTCGAGCAACTTCATCCCGTTCCGTCCGAAATTGATTTTTGCGCGGACATTCGGGCCCTGTCCCTCGAGACCCACAATCACGCCCTCGCCGAATTTCTTGTGAAACACGGTTTCCCCGATTCGCCATTCGCTGTTCTTGTGAAAAGAAGCCGGCGCTTGCACCTCCGCTACCTGTGACTGGTTAAAACGCGCTACCGGTTCATGTCGTGGGTTAAGGTAAGCCGACTGTTTTTTCGGCGTCAGCCACTTCATCGTCTTGTCCGGCAATTCATTGACAAACCTTGATGAAACGTTATACCGCATATGTCCATGCAACATCCGGGTCTGCGCATAGCTCAGATAAAGCCGTTTTCTGGCGCGGGTAATCGCGACATACATCAGCCTGCGCTCTTCCTCAAGGCCACCATCTTCCTTGGCACTGTTTTCATGCGGGAAAAGCCCTTCTTCGAGACCGGTAATGAACACGGCATCAAATTCAAGCCCCTTGGCGGAATGAACCGTCATCAGCTGCAAGGCATCCTGACCTTCCTCCGCCTGATT
>JAEYIG010000057.1 GCA_023409175.1 Pseudomonadota bacterium | reverse complement strand
GCTGCCGTATCGGTTGAAGAAACGCTGCCGTTATCGGTTTGCTGCGAGGCATCTTTTTCTGGACTGGAGGAGGGATTGTTTTCCATTTTCTTTGTCTGTTCGTTATCCATTTACCACTCCATCATAAAAAAGGCACACTCTTCTGTCGTGAGATATTTCAAGTTTGTTTCGAATTGAATCCTCACCTGTCCTGAAAAGCCGTCTAGCAATTGTTCTGAAACCGGTAATTCTCAATAATGGCCTTCGGGTCGACTGTATTTTCCGCCATCCGTTCCTGCAATCGGGTCCTGTCTTTGATCTCACCTGCCAGAAGACCACAGGCAGCCTCGATATCTTCACCTCTTGATTTCCGTACAGTCGTCACAATTCCGGCATCCTGCAGAATCTTCGCAAAAGACTGGATACGGGCATCAGTTGATCTCGCCAAACCCGGCATGGGAATGGAATTGAACGGGATCAGGTTCAGCTTGCATGATACCGGATTCGAGCCATGTTTAACCAGTTTCACGAGTTCTTTGGCGTGAAGGTCCGTATCATTTATGCCATCGAGCATACAATATTCAAACGTGATGAAATCACGGGGCGCATAGTCCAGATAACGCTGACATGCTGCCATCAGTTCTTTAAGGGGATGTTTCCTGTTCAACGGAACCAGCCGGTCGCGCAAGGTATCGTTCGGCGCATGGAGGGAAACTGCCAGGGCAACAGGACATTCTTTCGCCAGACGGTCGATCATCGGGACGACGCCACTGGTGGAAACCGTGACACGGCGTCTGGACAAACCGTAGGCATTGTCGTCCAGCATGAGTTTCAGTGCAGCGACACTGGCATCGAAATTGAACAGGGGTTCGCCCATGCCCATCATGACGACATTCGATATCTGGCGTTCGTCCTTCGCATCCGTCAGGCCCTTTGCGCGGCGGATGGCAAATTCAGCCATCCATAACTGGCCGATAATTTCCGCTGTCGTCAGATTGCGGGAAAAACCCTGTTTTCCCGTCGAACAGAAAAGGCAATTGACGGCGCAACCGGCTTGCGTCGAAACGCACAACGTGCCTCGGGTCTCTTCGGGAATAAATACGGTTTCGATTGCGTTGCCTGCCCCGACATCGAGCAGCCATTTACGGGTCCCGTCCGCCGAAACGGTATCTTTGAGAATGTCAGGGGCTTTGACTTCCGCACACAGCTCCAGTTTTCCGCGGAGGGATTTTGCCAGATCCGTCATATCGGCAAAATCGCCCACTCCGAACTGGTGAATCCACCGTTGCAGCTGTTTGGCACGAAACGGTTTTTCATTCAGCCACTGGCAATACTCCACCAGTTGAACCGGACTAAAGCCAAGTAGATTGGTTCGTGCGTCAGTCATGTTAAATGTCCTGCAAAACTTTTTGCGTCCGGTTCAGGCCGGACGCAAAATCTGAAGCAATATTAACGAGCGCAAATCTGCATGCTTGGGAAGTAATAAGCGATTTCAACTGCTGCCGTTTCCGGAGCGTCGGAACCATGCACTGCATTGGCGTCGATGGAATCAGCAAAGTCGGCACGGATCGTTCCCTTGTCCGCTTTTTTAGGATCGGTTGCACCCATCAGTTCACGATTTTTGGCAATGGCATTTTCGCCTTCCAGAACCTGAACCATGACAGGACCGGAAATCATGAATTCAACCAGGTCCTTGAAGAAAGGACGTTCTTTATGAACAGCGTAAAAACCTTCTGCTTCAGCGCGGGACAATTGCATCATGCGGGCAGCAATGATTTTCAGGCCGGCATTTTCAAAGCGGGAATAAATCTGTCCGATGACGTTTTTTGCAACAGCATCAGGCTTGATGATAGACAAGGTACGTTCGACTGCCATGTTAATAAAACTCCAAAATAAAAATAGAAAAAATCTCGAAAAACGAGTCAGCTTTCCATTTTATCATGGAAGATTATTAAATTTGCGGCTCATTTTGACCATTATTCAATCATTTAAGCCTGACTTTACTTCACTGAAACGGGTTTTACCGGAACATAGGTAATCAGATTGTTCCGTGCGACGAGCAAAACGACTGTCTTGTTTTTTCCTGTTTTGGCCAGAAGGTTCTGAAACTCCTGCTGGCTGTTCACGTCGCTGTTACCGATCCGCAGAATGACGTCCCCCCTCCGGATACCACTTTCCAGGGCAGGATTGGCCACGCCCGTCACGACAACCCCCTGTCTTATTCCAAGACGCTTCTTTTGCGCAGGTGCCAGATCGGCTACCTGCAATCCCAACATCGAGGAGGAAAGGGCTTGCCCTTGCGGGGAGTGTGACGTTCCGGTTTTTGCGACTGGATTCTCCAGTTCGGCAGGGGAAATGGTCATCGGCAAAACAAGCGTTTTTCCTTTTCTCAGCACGGTCAGGTTGGCCTTTGTCCCGGGTAAACTTTCTCCGACAAGTCTTGGCAATTCTGATATTTTTTCGATAGCCTGATTGTTGAATTTAAGGATGATGTCACCCGCTTCAACACCGGCTTTTTCAGCTGCAGAACCCTTTTCCACCTTTGCCACCATAATTCCCTTTCCATTGGGAAGATTCATGGCCTTGGCCGTTTCATCGGATAGCACGGCAACCTGTATCCCGATCTGCCCGCGGGTGACTTTGCCGGTTTTCTTCAACTGCTCCGTCACCCTCAGGGCCTCATCGATCGGAATGGCAAAAGAAATGCCCATATACCCACCGGAACGGCTGTAAATCTGGGAATTGATACCGATGGCTTCTCCGGCCATATTGATGAGAGGTCCTCCGGAATTTCCCGGATTGACGGCGACATCCGTCTGAATGAGGGGAAGATAATCGCCTGTATCCCTTGCCTTGGCAGATATGATGCCCGCCGTGACCGTATTTTCAAGCGCGAAAGGCGAACCGATTGCGAGTACCCATTCGCCCACCTTGATTTTGGCTGAATTGCCGGTTTTCAGAACAGGGAGGTTGTTTCCCTCGATTTTCAGCAACGCAACATCCGTCCGCTTGTCCGAACCGATGATTTTCGCCTTGAATTCACGGTTATCCGTCAAACGGACAAAGACTTCGTCGGCATTATCCACAACATGGTGGTTCGTCAGGATATAACCGTCAGGAGTAATGATGAAGCCGGAACCCATTCCCCTGCGAACCTGCTCCCGTGGCTGCATGTTGGGCGTCTGAAGTTCTGGTGCAGGAATCCCGAAAAAGCGGAAGAGATATTCCTGAAAATCCTGATCCATCTCCATGGAAGGACTGCGTCGTGTCTGGATTTTTTCAACCGTTCTGATATTGACGACTGCCGGCCCGACTTTTTCAACCAGGGTTGTCAGATCGGGCAGGCCATTCATCATGCCCGCGGAAGCAGCTGAAACAGGCACAACAGGGACAACCAGGATAAATACGCTGGTCAACGTAAGGAAAAATTGTTTGATAAGGGAGATTACATTTTTTTGCATAGTCGTCACTTACGAAAAAAGTTAATCAACTGGAAGATAAGTCAGGCAATACGGTTTTCAAGACCCCGATTCAAAATAGACAATCACTGTCATTTACTTTCAATATTAGTGGCAATCATAACCGGAACATCTATTTCCCTTCCTTCACGCCAGACAAGAAAATGAGCCTTTGTCCCGGCAGTACTGTCACCGACCAGCCTGACCAGTTCTAAAGGATAATGAAGAACCCGATTATTGAAACGCAGAAGGATGTCTTTCGCCTTGATGCCCGCTTTTTCGGCAGAAGACCCCTTGGCGACACCAACAACCTGTAGCCCATGTGTATAAGACAAACCGACATGTTTTGCCAGCTTGCCATCAACCTTCGCAATGTCAATACCTATAATGCCACGTTTAACCTTTCCATATTTCCCGAGGTCATTGGCTACTTTCAGGGCACCATCGATAGGAATGGCGTACGATATCCCTGCAAAATGATGTGCCGATGGCTCAATCGCCGAATTTATTCCAATCACTTCTCCGGCCATATTGATGGCGGGACCACCAGAATTGCCAGGATTAACAGCCGCATCCATTTGAATGCTGGGATAATACAGTGATATGTCTCTACTCGTATTGGAGACTATTCCGAAAGAAACAGAATCTTCAAGACCACGAGGCGAACCGATAGCAACCACCCATTGACCTGCCTTGACATCTGCTGAGCGCCCCATTTTCAGATAGGGAAAATTACTGCTGGAATCAATTTTTAGTAACGCCACATCCGACAGTTGATCTGCCCCAAGTACTTTGGCCTCGAATACCTGACCATTCCTCATCTTTATCAGTAAGGCATCCATTCCGTCAACTACATGCTGGTTTGTCAATATATAACCATCTGGAGAAACAAGAAAACCCGAACCGGTTCCCATTTTCCGTTTTTCAATTTCTTCCGGGATTGCTCTCTGTTTCTCCTTTTTCTCCCCTCCGAATATCCGGTTGACAAAATCCCCAAAACTTTCCGGTTTCTGTTCTTTCTCAACATTGGCAGCCATCACAATGAGGACAACGGCAGGTGCCGTTTTTTCAACCAGTTTTGTAAGATCTGGCAATCCGTTTACCATAGCAGGAGCTGCAAGGATATTTTGTGCCGGCAACATTACTATAAACAAACCCAGCCATATTGCCGCTAAGTGCCTGATAAAATGAATGACATTTTTTTGCATAATTAAAACAAGGCCCGTTATGATGATACAAGGACTCGCAAACAATAACTTTAAAATGTATTGTCCCGATTTATCTTCCTTCAAAGCTTCAGACAATTCCGCAGATTGATCTCGATAATTTCTTTAATGCCATCCAGCGTTTCAAACCGTTTCCGGTAAAGGCTTCTTTTGCTGGACTTGATTTCTTCCATACTTTTTCTGGTTTC
>JAEYIG010000124.1 GCA_023409175.1 Pseudomonadota bacterium | reverse complement strand
TCCGGCGCAATACGGACAAGATGGCAACTGAACCGTCCTCCCGTCCGGTCTGTATTGACAAGATGTTTCAAGGAAACCCCGTCATATTCCTGATGCCGTTCCCATCGTAAAGTCCCGAAATCCGTTTCCCGACCGCCTCCGGCAAAAATGCCGTCTCCAAAACATTCGAATACGTCCTTTTCCATAATGCATACCCCTTTGCTGAAATTGCCATGGAAGAAGTGTATCCAGCCAGGCTTCCGGTTTATTGTAAAAAATTGCTTTCAGGCAGAAAACCGTCAGCGCCCGTGCCGTTGACCTGATGATCCTCACAAAACGTTTTTGTAACAATTCACATGAAGGCTTGCCTGCACACCCCGTTTCAGTGCAGAATAAAAAAGTGATCAGGCTGGCCTGAAACATGCCCTGCATGTTTTTTTCCGAAAAAAAACGCCTCACATCCTTTTC
Source organism: Pseudomonadota bacterium (assembly GCA_023409175.1). Taxonomy (GTDB): domain Bacteria; phylum Pseudomonadota; class Gammaproteobacteria; order Burkholderiales; family Burkholderiaceae_D; genus Oxalobacter. Next base: position 2,244 of record JAEYIG010000124.1, on the reverse strand, counting down.
GCCGGCATACCGGCGAATCCAGTTTTTACCTTCCGCCCATCGGAAGGTAAGCCATAACAGCGCCGCGAAAGCGGCCAACGTCAAGAAGGGGACAAACGCCGTTTTCAACGGTTTGTCCCTGACACATGTACATCAGGGTATGTGCAATCGAAGCGGCCGGACAGGGTCTGGCCCTTGCTGGAAACTGTCATGTCTGTCCATTGCCGGTACTGCATGGACAAGACAGGAGTTTCGTATCCGGCAAGACAATTGCCCGGATGATTGACTGACTTGCCAAGGAAAGGAGGGAACAATGGAAATCGAGCATTTCGGCTCCCGGGAAATACTTTCACCCGAAAACGCCTGCCTACTGGTCAGCTTCCTGCATAAGGAACTGGAACAATACGGCGATCCCGAAGAAGCCATAAGAAAAGCCATTGAATACGCATTGGGCAATCCCGCCGCAGGACAAGGCGGCATGGTCGCCATCGCAAGGGACAATGGGAAAATGATTGGCGCAGCGGTCGTGAACCGTACCGGCATGGAAGGCTATATCCCTGAAAACATCCTTGTCTATATCGCCGTCCACCATGATTTCAGGGGAATGGGAGTAGGGCGCCAATTGCTCTCATCCGTCATCGACAGGACAGAAGGGGACATCGCCCTGCATGTGGAACCGGACAATCCCGCACGGTTCCTGTACCGTAAAATGGGGTTCGGCAACAAATACCTGGAGATGCGGCTGGCCAGAAAGGATTGCTGATGGCGTACATCACATTGAACAGGAACAGGCTGAAACACAATTACGACTACCTGAAGCGGCTGTTCGAGGGGAATGAAATCCGGTGGAGTGTCGTGTCGAAACTGTTGTGCGGCCATCCCCTTTTTCTGGAAGAACTCAAGAAACTGGGCGTGACCCAGATATGCGATTCCCGGCTCGCCAATATCAGGGCCATCAAGAAGATGGCACCCGAAATCGAAACGATTTGCATCCGGCCACCGGCCGTCAGGGCCATCCCCGACATCGTCCAGTATGTCGACATCAGTTTCAACACGGAGTATTCGACGCTGGAAAAACTGTCTGCCGAAGCGACGCGGCAGGGCAGAATTCACAAAGCCATCATCATGATCGAACTCGGGGAATTGCGCGAAGGCGTATTGAGGGACGACGTCGTGCCGATTTATGAAAAAGCCCTGAAGCTTCCCAATCTCGAGATTGTCGGCGTCGGCACGAACCTGTCCTGTCTCTCCGGCATATTGCCGGATTACGACAAGCTGAACCAGCTGTGCCTCTACCGGGAGCTGCTGGGCGCCAGATTCAACAAACCCATCCCTTATGTTTCCGGCGGGACGTCCGTGACCATCCCCTTATTGATCGACAACGTGGTGCCAAAGGGAATCAACCATTTCAGGATCGGCGAAACGCTTTTTTTCGGGAACGACCTCTACCACGATACCCGCCTGCCTGACATGAAGCTCGACGTTTTCCGGCTTTATGCCGAAATCATCGAGCTGGAAGAAAAGCCCCTGATCCCGGAAGGCCGTCTGGGTACCAACCTGGAAGGTGAGACACCGGCATTCGACAGGAAAGACCGGGGGAAAACGTCTGTGCGCGCCATCCTCGATATCGGCCTGCTGGATGTTGAGCATACCCATATTTTTCCGGAAGATACGTCCATCAGTTGTTGTGGCGCCTGCTCGGATATGCTGGTCGTCGATCTGGGCGACAACCCCAACCGGTACAAGACGGGAGATACTCTTGCTTTCGGCATGGATTATATGGGCGCGGTCAGGCTCATGAATTCCCGTTACATCGGCAAACGGGTTGTCGATTGAGATTGGCTGCTGACAAGGGAATCACGACAGCCGTTCCAAAACACGGCATAAGGGCCGATTCGGAAAGGCGATCAGATATCGCCTTCCATGAAAAACTCTTTCGCATACTCCAGCATCCCGTTTAACGGGGTGTTTTTGCCCTGCAGGTTGAATGCCATCAGGTTTTCATCCGGTACATCAAAGGGTGCCACCACTCCGATACGGCTGGCAGGAAAATAACCGAACCGTGGGTAATAAGCGGCATGACCGATGAGGATCGAATATTCATAACCGAGTCCTTTCGCCCTGGCATGACCGGCTTCGATCAGTTTTCCGCCGATTCCTTTTCCCTGATGACCGGGAAGAACGGACAGGGGTGCAAGTGCCAATTGCACCGAACTGGCCACCTTGAGCTTCGTAAAGAGGATATGCCCGACAATCCTGCCGTTT
>JAEYIG010000164.1 GCA_023409175.1 Pseudomonadota bacterium | reverse complement strand
ACGTCTGCGCCCATCCAGGCCAGCAGCTGGGATGACGTTGGACCTGCCTGTACGTGGGTCATGTCCAGGATTCTTACTCCGGATAATGCTTTGCTACCCATATTTATCTTCCTCCAATATTATTGGTCTGTTTTACTTCTTTTTTCTGGCACATGCCAGTCTTCTTTACAATGAAAAAGGTCACCCTTTTCCTTCGTATTCTTTACATCATTTACCTGCTGCCGCCATCCGCGATTTCAATCGCGCCTTTGTTCCCGGGGACCATTCCTGCGGATCGACCCAGATATTGATGACTGCGCATTTTCCTGTTTTCGCAACAGCCTCCCTCCCGCGTAACAAGGCTGGCGCGATGTCCTCGGGATTATGGACTTCTTCCCCATATCCGCCCATCATTTCAGCAAATTTACCATATGGCAAGTCACTTAACAAATTACCAACGTTGCCACGGTCACCATATTTGGCAAGTTGTGCATATCGGATCTGGTTCATGGCCGAATTGTTGCCCACTACGGCCAGATAAGGAACCTTGAAACGATTGGCCGTTTCCATATCGAATGCCGTCATTGAAAAAGCGCCATCCCCATAGTAGCAGAGGACTTCTTTTCCGGGATGGGCCAGTTTTGCCGCAATCGCGAACCCTGTCCCGACGCCAAGACTGCCCAACGGACCCGGATCCATCCATTGCCCCGGATTGTGCGGACGCACCGCCTGGGCGGATATCGTGACGACATCTCCGCCGTCACCAATATAAATCGTGTCGTCGTTCAGGAACTCATTCAGTTCATAAGCGACACGGTAAGGATTGATCAATTTGTTTTCCGAACGGAAAAGCGGCATCAGTTTTTCAAGCGCCTTTTCTTCAGCGACACGCAGTTCCTGCATCCATTTCAGCCTCTTTGCCTGCGCTCCTTTTTCAATGCGCCCTGAGGCAGCCTGAACGAGTGCCTTGAAAATGGTACCGGCATGTCCCAGCAAACCGAGCTCGATATCCCGGTTTTTCCCGATTTCGGCATAATTCTGGTCAATCTGGACGACTTTGGCTTCCGGATTCAGCGGTTTGCCATATCCCAGACGAAAATCGAAGGGAGTACCCACGACAAGGATAACATCCGCATTGGCCAGCGCCATGCTGCGGGTACGGTCAAATGAGTGTGGATTGTCGTTTTTCAGAATGCCGCGGGCAGATCCATTGGTATAGGCAGGGATATCAAACGTCTTGATCAGTTCCGCTGCCTCGACATGGCTTCGGCTGTTCCATACCTGGCTGCCGAAAAGCACTGCAGGCTTTTCTGCATGGATCAAAAGATCGGCCAGCTTTTCGATTTCTTCCGGAACGCACATGACTTTGGAAGAACAGCGGTAATGGCCTGCAGCCGGAATCGTACAGTTTTTGAACTCGACACCCTTATCAAGAATGTCACGCGGTATTTCCAGATAAACCGGCCCCGGCACTTCACCGGTCGCCTCGCGGCAAGCCATTGATACCATATCGGCTACGCGTTCCGTCGTTCTGGCACTCGTTGCCCATTTCGTAACCGGTGCCATCAGTTTGACGTGATCATATTCCTGCAGGGATCCCTGCAAATGCTGGGTTGTTGCCCCCTGACCACCTATATGCACAAGAGGGGTTTCCGAACGCAATGCGGTTGCCAGCCCGATCACGGCATTACAACATCCCGGACCTGCCGTGGTGACAAGACAACCGGTCTGGCCGGTTTGTCTTGCATAACCGTCCGCAGCATGGGCAGCGACCTGTTCATGACGAAAATCGATGATTCGGATGCCTTCGCTGACACAGCCGTCGTAAATATCGACGATATTGCCGCCGGACAAGGTAAAAATGGTATCGACACCTTCGTTCCGGAGTGCTTTTGCAACCAGATGCCCACCTGATATGGTCTCCGGATTCAAGTTCCCGAAATTCAACGAATCTTCTGCTGTGGTGCCCATGTACGTTTGATGAATGATGCCGTTCAATACCTGAACGACACTGATATTTCTTTGCGGAATTAAATACTGGGCACTGTTCCATCAGGAAACTGTTTGTGTGCAGAAACAAGAGCCACAGCCATTTTTCAAGCTACCGGCTATCATAGCTTCTTAAGCTAAAAACCTTGCTTGACCACAGTCAATTTTTCCCTCATCCCCTGTCATTGTCGGCTTATTTAACGAAATGTAACCAGTTCATTCGACTTGTCTTTTTGATGGCCTTATTTCATGATAGGCGCCGATACGTCCAAACGATTCAAAATACCATGTCGATATTGCTGTCCACCCTGAATGCGCGTTATGCCCACACGGCGCTTGGCCTTCGCTACCTGAAAGCCAATATGGGGCCTCTTCTGCAAAGAACCGAGCTGATGGAATTCGTCATTGGCGCGGATATCACCGTCCTGGCTGAAAAAATCCTGTCCAGAAAACCGGTCATTCTGGGATTGTCCGTCTATATATGGAATGTGGAAGACACGACAAGACTCGTTTCGCTGATCAAGGCCATTTCTCCTGATACCGTCATCATTCTCGGCGGCCCGGAAGTGTCCCACGAAACCGAATCCCAGCCGATTGTTCAGATGGCTGACTATGTCATCAAGGGGTGGGGAGAAATTACCTTGCCTGCCTTATGCCAGCAGATTCTGGACGGCAATCCGCCCGCATCGAAAATCCATCAGGGCATTCAGCCCGCCATGTCGGATATCACGCTGCCTTATGCTTTTTATTCCGAAGAGGATATTGCTCACCGCACACTTTATGTGGAAGCGTCGCGAGGATGTCCTTTCCGCTGTGAATTCTGCCTGTCTTCCCTTGATAAAACTGCCTGGACTTTCGATACGAACCTTTTCATAAATGAAATGGAAAAGCTTTACCTGCGTGGTGCAAGGAATTTCAAATTTGTCGATCGCACTTTCAACCTGAACGTCAAAAGAAGCCTGCAAATCATCCATTTTTTCCTGAAGAAACTGGAAGATGCCCCATCAGATCCTGTGTTTGCGCATTTCGAACTGGTCCCCGACCATTTGCCCGATCCCCTGAAAGAGGCCATCTGCCGATTTCCGGAAGGGTGCCTTCAACTGGAAATCGGCGTCCAGTCTTTCAATACAGAGGTGCAAAGCCTGATCAGCCGAAAACAGGACAATGACAAATCAGAAGAAAACATCCGCTGGATACGAAAACATTCTCATGCCCATCTGCATGCCGACCTGATCGTCGGGCTGCCCGGTGAAAACATGGAAAGCTTCGCAAAAGGTTTCAACCGTCTCGTCGACATCAATCCTCATGAGATACAGGTCGGCATCCTGAAACGCCTTCGCGGCACGCCAGTATTGAGGCATATTGAGCAATACCGGCTGGCATTCGATTCTTTCGCGCCTTATACGATTCTTTCAACTGCCGATATTGGATTTCACGATATGCAACGGATGAAACGTTTTGCCCG
>JAEYIG010000159.1 GCA_023409175.1 Pseudomonadota bacterium | reverse complement strand
TTTACCGACCGAAAAATTCTTGAAACGCGTATCATATTCATTGTCTGAAAACCGGTTCTGATGCTATAGTAACCAGTTCGGTGTCCCCGTAGTTCAATGGATAGAACGAGTTCCTCCTAAGAATTAGATGTCGGTTCGATTCCGGCCGGGGATACCAATTTCAAATGCCGCCACACTCGCAACAAAACACGCGCACTTGTATTTTAACCAGCGACCGCCAAATATACCCAATACTCTCCGGCAGATATTTAAACGCACTGATTCAATCATGTGATGATGTATATCGATCAGTCATGAAATTTTGCAGATTATGTCTGACAAACACTTGCCATTACAATACTGTTTTTCACTGCTCGAAACGATCTCATTTTAATTCACTATGGCTCTCATTACGCTTTCAGACGCACAACTTGCTTTCGGTCATTTCCCCATGCTGGATCATGCGGAATTTTCTCTTGAAGAAGGTGAAAAGGTCGGACTGATCGGACGAAACGGTACAGGCAAGTCTTCACTGCTTCAGATTCTGGCCGGAAAAGCGAATCTGGACGACGGCATTGTACAGGTACAAAACGGCTTGAGAATCGCCTACGTGGAACAGGAACCTTATTTTCCACCCGAGCAAACCGTTTATGAAGCGGTTGCATCCGGATTATCCGATATCCAGGATTTGCTTTCCGAATATGAAAAACTGACAGGTTCCCTTGGTCAGCATGATGACTCAAAGACACTTGAAAAGCTTCATGAATTACAGACACGTCTGGATGCCAGCGACGCATGGAATCTGGGCAACCGTGTTGAAACGATTTTAAATCGTCTTTCACTGAACAAAACCGATAAAATCGGCACTTTGTCCGGCGGGCTGCATAAAAGAGTCGCTTTGGCTCATGGTCTTGTCAGCTCACCGGACGTTCTCATTCTGGACGAACCCACAAACCATCTGGACTTTGAATCCATTCTCTGGCTGGAAGGATTGCTGAAAGAATTCCGCGGAAGCCTGATTTTCATTACACACGACCGTCGTTTCCTGGACGATATAGCGACCCGTATTGTCGAACTTGACCGTGGACGTCTGTTGTCTTTTCCGGGCAACTTCAGTGCCTATAAAATTACAAAGGCCGAGCAGCTGGCGGTAGAAGAAGTTGAAAATGCCAAATTCGATAAATTTCTTGCCCAGGAAGAAGTCTGGATCAGGAAAGGCGTCGAAGCACGCCGTACCCGGAATGAAGGACGCGTACGCAGGCTCGAAGCCCTCCGCTTGACCCATGTGGCACGCCGGGAACATCAGGGACAGGTAAAGATGGATGTTTCACTGGGCGAACGCTCCGGCAAACTGGTCGCAGAATTGACCGATGTTTCAAAATCTTTTGGGGAGAAAGCAATCGTCCGGGGCTTTACCGAAACGATCATGCGCGGAGACAAGATCGGGATCATCGGCCCGAACGGGATTGGCAAAACGACGCTATTGAAAATGATTCTGGGTGAACTTGCCCCCGATTCAGGTAACATCCGGCTTGGCACAAAGCTGCAAATCGCTTACTTCGACCAGATGCGCGCCCAGCTTGACGATGAAGCCAGTCTGGTAGACACCATTTCACCCGGCAGCGAGTGGGTGGAAATCGGTGACCAGAAAAAACACGTCATGAGTTACCTGTCCGATTTCCTTTTCACCCCCGAAAGGGCAAGGTCTCCCGTCAAATCGTTATCCGGTGGCGAAAGGAACCGACTATTGCTGGCTCGTCTTTTCGCGCGGCCAGCCAATGTTCTGGTTCTGGACGAACCTACCAACGATCTCGATATCGATACGCTTGAATTACTGGAAGAGTTGCTGGAGGAATATAACGGAACGGTTTTTCTGGTCAGCCATGACCGCGCTTTTCTGGATAACGTGGTCACTCAGGTTATCGCAGCTGAAGGAAACGGCCTCTGGCGTGAATATATCGGCGGATACAGCGATTGGGAAAAACAACGCCCGGCCGTACCTGACGAGCAACCTGAAAAAAAAGCGTCAAAAGAATCCACTCCATCACAACCCAAAAAAGAAACTTCAGGTACACAAAGGCGAAAAAAACTGAGTTACAAAGACCAGCGTGAACTGGATGAGCTGCCCGGCAAAATTTCAGCACTCGAAAATGAACAAGGCCGGATATCTTCCCGGCTGAATGATCCCGATCTCTATAAAAAAGGCCCGGAAGAAGGAAAACTTCTCAACGGGCGTTTTGTCGAGATCGAGGAAGAACTGATGAATTGCATGATCCGCTGGGAAGAACTGGAGGCCAAAACGAAAGACTGACAGTCAGAAAACGTCAGGGGTTTATTGCGCAATCCGACGGAAGTGCCTTGGCCTGAACCCCAATAGCAGGAGTGCGCCAAAATAAACGACTCCGCACACGATCATGACGATGGCAAGCGCACCCATTCTGTAAAGAGGATGCGTTTGCATGCCAATCCAGTCAAAATAGCTGGCCGCCCAGACAGAAACGATTGCCAGCAAGACCAGCGCAACCGCCAATTTCAGGAAAAATACCTTCCATCCCTTTTCCGGCTGGTAAATTCCTCTTCTTCGAAGCATGTAAAACAGTATGGCGGCATTACCGCAAGCACCGATTCCAATGGAAAGGGCGAGACCGGCATGGGCGAAAACAGGCACGAAAAGCAGGTTCATCAACTGCGTCAAAATCAGAACGAACACGGCAATCTTGACGGGCGTCCTGATATCCTGCTTGGCATAAAAACCGGGCGCAAGAATGCGTACGACAATCAGGCCAATCAAGCCGACGCCATAGGCGATGACGGCATAAGCCGTCATGGTCACATCCGTCGCATTGAATTTCCCGTAATTGAAAAGCGTTGCGGTAAACGGTACCGCCAGCGTCATCAGCAGGATGGATGCGGGCATTGCCAGCAAAAACGTTAAACGCAATCCCCAGTCCATCAAAGATGAATATTCTTTTTCATCGTTATTGGCATGTGCTTTTGAAAGACTTGGTAACAATATCGTTCCCAATGCCACCCCCAAGAGTGCATTGGGAAATTCCATCAGCCGATCGGCATAAGATATCCATGAGACGCTACCATGCACCAGTCTGGATGCGATATTGGTGTTGATCATCAGACTGATCTGGGCAACCGAAACGGCAAAAACGGCCGGGATCATCTGTCTGATAATGCGCTGTACACCGGCATCCCTGAAAACGCCGACGACATTGAAGGAAATCCGGGGCAACATCCCGATTTTCTTCAATGCCGGAATTTGTATCGCCAACTGTAAAAGACCACCGACAAAAACGGCCCCAGCCAGAGCCAGAACCGGACGAGAAAGATATGGCGCGACAAATAAGGAGGCGATAATGAACGAAACGTTCAGTAAAACCGGCGTGATGGCCGGTATGCGAAACTCACGCCATGTATTCAGCACGCCCCCGGCCAGAGCGACCATCGACA
>JAEYIG010000120.1 GCA_023409175.1 Pseudomonadota bacterium | reverse complement strand
ATATCTATCAATAACTTAGCCATATATGGCAATAAAACGGAAAGCTGTAGCGCTATCCAATGGTGAGCCTTTACAGGGAACTCCGGTTTTAATGTGAGCTTTTACAGGATGATAATGATTCACTCCGCTTGTCAGAATATCCAGACATAAAAATACAATACTCTATATTTATCAATTAGTTACACCATTTAAGCTACCATACTGAACACGGAGCACTCTTCGAAGGTGAGCCTTTACAGGTAACTTTTCCTCAAAAGTGAGCCGTACTGGAACCGATAAAAAACTTTATTATTTTTTTCATTAAAATCATATAGTTATATAAAAAAAGGTAAAAAATCCAGACCGGTACAAAAAAAAGATACCTGTAAAAGCTCACCTTTAAACTTTTTTACTTCCTTCACAACTCACCTTTAAAATTTCAATATTCCTTAAACGTTCAATATCATTCATTACCTGAAATGTACTTTATGATGAATAACCCCACATAAATACCCAAGGAAGAGTATTGCCATAATCCGTTTTGGCAATCCACCCTTTCGATGAACCCCTGAATACAAGGATTATGTTTTCCATCGTCAAAAACTGGTTTGAAAAACTGGTCCTCTGGATCGACTGGCCGCCCCCGAAACCCAGACCCGGCATAAAGTATGTCTGGTGGGAATTTCCCGGCGACCTGCTGGACGATCTTTCCAAGCTGTCCGACAGGGAAACCGGGGAATTCAAGAACAGGGATTTTTCCGATGCGGACAACATCAGGGAACTCGTCCGGGAGTGGATATTGCCGGATTTCCACCGTTATACCCCTACAAGCCAGCGGAAAATCAGGGATTCCCTGACATACTATCTGGCAACCCGATCAGAAAAGCTTGAATGGGTCTTCCCGTCATTCAACATTCCCGTCAGGATACTGTCCGCCCATCAGTTTTACAGCCTCGTCTGGGAATGCCTTTACGGAGAACCGGTACCGGCCTCAATCGACTTGCGGCAATATGAAGAATGCCCGCACCTTTCCTTCATCAATTCGCTGGAAAAAACATTGGCGCCGGATCAGGCCGGTAATGGGGAATATCCTTATCCTGAACGCAAGGGACTGATCCTGCCTTCCCGGCTCGATCGCCACAACACCGACATTCCGCTTGAAGCCTTTCAGAAGTGGGCGACACAAGGCGTGTCGCCCGACATGATGGAATCCCTTCCCTGTGACGCTGCCCGATGGACAGTGAACGCCGATCCGGACTACCTGCGCCAGAGTGCCTGTGCCGCATACCAGAAACGCCGTGAAATGGGCATCCACGTTTCGCGCCTGACCCTGCATTTCAACCAGACCGTCGGGGAAGGCTACCTGAAAGGAAACCCCGACAAGCTTCTCAAGACGAACAAAGCCCGTTTCCACTTCGACAAACTCGGCTTACTCCTGATCGGCTACCCGCTTTTGAGGTAATTCCAGATCACCCTCGGGTTTGGCCTGCATCTCGATCTCTTTCGTCAGGAAATAATTCAGGAAAGTCCGGATCAGTGCGATGCCGAACAGTTTGATCAGCCCTTCGATATCCGGATCGACCGTCGTGTTCAGGATATCGGCGGCGAGCTGGAATTCCAGCGCCATTGCCAGCCAACGGCCGAAAGTCAGCTTGACTGCCGAATTGATGACAAAACCCTGTCGGGACTTAATGCCGATATAAACCGTTTTGACAAAACCGATCAGGACACAAATCACCGAAGCGGTCTCCAGCACGAACTGCAGGATACTGACCACCTGAACCAGTATTTCCTTCAAAAACACGATATCCATATCTGCCCTCTTGCCCGATCGTTTTCAGCCAGAACCCCGACATTTTCTCGAATGTCACGGATTCCAGTTTTACCCTCTCATGGCTGCGGCCGTTTTAACCAAAAGCAGACTTTGTGCTTCTCCTTCCCTCTTTAATCCATCACAACTGGCGCCATCGCGTAAAGGCTTATGATGCAGGAACCAATTTAATGCCGGACACTCAAAAAAGAACCCCTTTTCCCATATATCACTTTCAGGGGAGCAAAACCATGCGACTCGACAAACCCAACATGAGACTGGTCATTTTCGGCGGTGGCGGCATGATCGGACGCCCGATTATCGAAGAAGCCCTGCAACGCAATCACGAAGTGATTGCCGTCGATCCTTTCCCCGACCGGATACCCATCAAAAACCCGAACCTGACCATCATCCAGACCGACGTGTATTCCGTTGACCGCATTTCGGAACTGGTCAAAAAAGCCGATGCCGTCATCGTCTCGCATAACCCGGCTTTCGAGCAGCCCGACCTTTTCGATTCCGTCCTCCAGCTCTACCCCTTCATACTGGAAGGCGTGAAAGAAGCGGGCGTGCCCAGAATCCTTTTCGTCGGCGAAGCGGGAACACTTTACGTCCAGCCGGGCGTCATGCTCATGGATACCGGCAGGATACCGGACGATGAAGCTTCCGGCATGCGGATGCTGGGCGGCTTTTATCTCGACGTCTTGAGGCACGAACGCGGCATCGACTGGGTTTATTTTTCCCCGGCCGCAAACCTTGTTCCCGCAGCCCGGACCGGTGAATACCGGCTCGGGGAAAACGACCTGATCGTCGGCCCCGAAGGCGTGAGCGTCATCTCGGTCGAGGATTACGCCAACGCCCTGATGGATGAAATCGACGCGCCGGTCCACCACCAGCAACGCTTCACCATCGGATATTGAAAACGGACAACCAAACCTGAAACCCAAACCGGATACCGAAAGGCACACTCATGAAAAAAGCGTTTCACTTCCTTGAAAAACAGGAAGACATGGCTTTCGCCACCTGTGACAAGAACCACACACCGAAAGTGCGGGTGCTGGAACTGATGAAAACCGAGGGGCATACCCTGTATTTTGCCGTATCCCCGATGTCTGAAACCTATGCCCAGCTTCAGGACAATAACCGTGCCGAAGCGCTCGCATGGGAAGGCGACGTTTCCGTCCGGCTCGAAGGACACGTCCACTTCGACGTTCCCGACGAGACCTGCCGCGACATCTACAAAAACAGCAAGCTTCTCCAGAGGCTTTACACCAGCTACAAGGAACTGGCTTACCTGCGTTTCGTCGCGGGGAGAATGGTCTATTACGACCTGTCCGACAACCCGCCTGTCCAGAATGTCTATGATTTCGACAAGGAAGACCTGCCCATTGCGCCAGACCCGACCGTCCTCGAACACCGGAAATAAGGAAATCCCGCAGCCTGACCGGTTCATGCTGCGGGACTGATTCCTGCCTCTCACCATAAGACCGTAAAAAAAACCTTTTCATCATGCTTGACAGGGGCCTGCTGCCACAGGGAACGGCAACCGTCATTCCAGATAAAAAACCTGTGTCACGGTTCCTCTTTCATGTTCTGTTCCCTTGCCACTGGCAGGATTTCCGGCCGTCCGGACATTGGAAAAGGAAAAAATGACGGCAAAACCGGCAAAAAAGCCGTAATCATGAAAAAAACGTTCCCTGGAAATTGGCCCGAAACAAAAAAAGCACAAGAATCAACCAAAGGAAATATCGCTATTGGAATGAGAATACGTTTCCCGAATCGCTTATCCAATCCAGATCAGGAAATTCACGCGAGAAACTGTTTCTTTCATGCAAATAAAAAACGGTGCAAGCCAGGCCATCCGAAAATTTTGCCTTTCCGGCAGGAAATCCGATGCTGGGTTAAACTGGTCTTGACTCAGGTAAAAACCGCCTTTGCCAAAATGTGCCAGTCTGGCATTCCTGCCGAAAAACGCGACAAATGCGCCAACAAGAAAAAGAAAGGGAAAGCAAAATGGAAAAAGTCGATGCCATCATCATCGGATTCGGAAAAGGCGGCAAGACTCTCGCCGTCGATCTTGCCAAACGGGGCTGGAAAGTCGCCATGGTCGAACGTTCCGACAAGATGTACGGAGGCACCTGCATCAACATCGGCTGCATCCCGACCAAGACCCTTGTACATGAAGCCAATGAAACGGCCTGCCTGACCCACGGCGACGAAGCAGCCGAAAAACGGCATTACACCAAAGCCATTGACAGGAAAAACACCCTGACGGCCATGTTGCGCAACAAGAATTACCATAACCTCGCCGACCATCCGGACATCACCGTCTACGACGGCGAAGGCAGTTTCATATCGGACAATGCCGTGGCCGTCAGGCTGGCAGACAACTCCTCACTGGAACTGACCTCGGAACATATTTTCATCAATACCGGAGCCCGCTCCATCATTCCCGCCATCGACGGCGTGAAAGACAGCAAACGCGTCTACACCAGCACGACCATCATGCAGCTTGAACAGTTGCCGAAACGCCTCGCCGTCATCGGTGGCGGATACATCGGGCTCGAATTCGCTTCCATGTACGC
>JAEYIG010000096.1 GCA_023409175.1 Pseudomonadota bacterium | reverse complement strand
CAATTTCATGGAAAGCCATTTCCTGCATACGGTGGCAGGTTATATCGGCATACTATGCGGTGGTTTTGCCTTTTATGAAGCGTCTGCGCTCATTCTGAACGAGCGCTACGAGCGAACCGTTTTACCTCTGTAACTATTCTTCAGCCGGTCGTTTCCCAGTCATTTCGACGGGTGGAACGATCCCGATTTATCCTGTTTTTCCGTTTCCTGGGAAAAGGCCTTGAATACAAATTCAAGGCCTTTTTCATTGTCAGTATCACTGTCTCGAAGACGTGGCCGAAATGGCCGATTGTTTTTTATGGGTCTTTTTCATCGAATACATTTTTTCATCGGCATGATTCAGCAGTTTTTCTCCTGTAAGGGCATCTGCCGGAAAATCGGCGCAACCGATACTGACCGAACCGGATACGGAATGGTCAATTCATTCTGACCCATCCATTTGTAAAAGTTTCCGAAGGGAAATGGAGATTTGCCCTTTTACCGGAAGCGGACTGACGCTGTGCTTTATTATCAGGAGAAAATCGCAAGACCTTGAAAATGTCAAAACGGCCTGACCCATTCAGCGCGTAAATGAGCCTCTTCAGGATGTTCGATGGCAGTATCAATTTTTTCCAGAAGCCTGCTTTTGTCTTTTCCAAGAACGCCCTTCAGAACCAGCTGATTGGAGGCATGATCGCTTCTGAAAATCGTGGACTTGAGTTCGAGTGCGCCCACAAACTGCCGAAGCTCCCTGAATCGTTCATGCTGCGTCATTCGGATGAACTGTCCTTCGTAACCTTGCTGGAAACGGTCTTCGCCGTGTGGCAGGTTCAGCACCAGGGCGGCGAGAAATTCCGGCTGGGTCTTGTTGGCGAGAAGAGCTGAATTCAAGGCATGTTGTTCGGAGAATTTCGTGCCGCCAACGCCATTGATGATCATGACCGAACGTTTGATGCCTGCATCACCCAAACGGTTCAGGGAGTCGACGATGGAGTCGTGCGTATCGCCCTTGTTGATGCTTTTCAGGACAAAATCATCGCCGGACTCGGCGCCGACATAGACCAGCTTCAGTCCGGCGTCATACAAGGCCTTCAGTTCTTCGGTCGGCTTGCGGGCGACATTTCGCGGAGAGCAGTAGGAGGCAACCCGGGAAACACTGGGAAGCTTTTCACGAATGGCGTTCAGGATGGCCAGGATACGTTTTGTCGGGAGCGCAATGACGTCTCCGTCAGCCAGAAACACTCTCTGGATGTCCGAATAACGCTTGCTGAACCATTCGATTTCACCGATGACATCCTCTTCGGATTTGACGCTGAATTTTTTCTGCGGCTGGGTGTACATGTCGCAGTACGTGCATTTGTTCCAGCTGCATCCGTTCGTCACCTGAAGGATCAGCGAATTGGCTTCACTGGGTGGACGAAAGACCGGATCGATGTAACTGACAGGTATGGAAGACATGTGTGAAAAAAGAAATGGTTAAAAAAATATTCTATCACTGGAAATTGCGTTCGAATCATATCGAAACGGGAATAAAAAAGGCGAATCGTTCGCCTTTTTTATTCATCTGTCCGTTTATTGTTTCCTGCCCCTGAATACCGCACACTGGTGGAACGCTTCAAGGGTTACCGGCGAGTCGGTGCTGATGCAGAGACGGCTGGTCAGCTTGAGCAGTTCCTTGATGTCACGTCCACTGGAATTCGGGAAGTCACGGACCAGTTTCTCGATCAGGTGATCGGAAAGGTTGACCTCGAACTGGCTGGACAGGGATTTCCACAACTTGACGGCATCGTCGCGTGATGGTGTCTCGTAACGGATAACCGCGATACAGCGGGACAGGATGGCATCGTCAACGTCATCGACACGGTTGGTCGTCATGAAGAGCAGGCCGTCGAAATATTCCAGGGTCCGCAGGAACTCGGCGACGATGGCATTATGCTGGAGGTCATTGTCGCGTTTGCGGATATAGACATCCGCTTCATCCAGAAGCAGGATTGCGTCCCAGCGGGCAGCGCGACGCAGGATATCGGAAAGGGCCGCTTCCACGCTGACAGCCGAGGTTCCCAGCTGGCCTGAATGGACGCGATACAGCGGTTTGCCGACGACTTCGGAATACACCTCCGCTGTCAGGGTCTTGCCCAGGCCGGCAGCGCCCATACACAGGATGGTCGTTCCCCCGGATTTTCCTTCAATGATGTCATCCATCAGGATGTCACTGTGCGATGTCAGGATATCAATCAGCGTCCGGTGTTCCGGAGGAAGCACCAGTTTCGTGCGCAATTCAGGCTTGTACTGGTATTCTTCCAGATTCTGCACATGTACCCAGATGTTCTGGTGCAATTCCAGATGGAACATATACAGGTAGCAATGAAGCGGAATCTTGCTGAAATCATTGTCAAAGCAACTGCGACGGTCCGAATGGGTTTCGATACGGCGTTCCCGCATTTCTTCATCATTGATGCACTTGACGGTTGTTCCCGGCAAAATCCGTAACAGTTCCAGGCTGTAGCTGACCTTGTCTTCGTTTTTGATGAGAAAACAGGAATTGCGTGCCAGAAACTGCTTTCCATAAAAAGGCTGGAAAGTCTGGAAGCGTTGTGCCTGCAATTCGTACTCGGCCTTGAATTCAGGACATTCCTTGTAAAAACCTTTTCTTGCCAGAAGGTCGGGAATGGAAAGGCCACCCATTTCACGCTGGTAGAACAAAATGGCATTCGTCATTCCACTCCGCCACTGGTCAGGAGCATTGTCGTTGACCCGGTTGGCTGCCCAGACCGTATTGGCAAGCAACTGGATACTGACAAAAGGCCGACCTTCCCTTGGCGAAACATACTCGATACTGTCGATGAGCCATGGCAGGAGGACGCCGTCCTTGTTGCGTCGGTAAATCCAGCCGTCAATGGCGTTTGTACTGAAATAGTTCACCAGAGCCGGAACGAGATTTTCCAGCTGTTCCACAACAAGATCATGGCCCGGAGCTTCCCGTACGTTTTTGAGGGCGATCAGTTGGAAAATAAGTGCGCGATCGTTTTCTTTTTCGGCCAGTTTCCAGAGTTCATCCAGCGATTTCTGATCGAAAATGCCGTCAGGGATCATGATTCTGCCGTTGGTCAGGCCATGCGCAGACAGGCGTTTTGCCAATGGCGTGTCATCGCCGACTTTGGCAAGAAGATTGTTCACCTGCGTTACGGAAAGCTCGAATTCCATGCTCACTCCTAAGAATACAGTGATGGGCTTTGTTTTGGAATGGAAAATGTTCTGCAAAGATGATGGGTACAACCATCTTCA
>JAEYIG010000084.1 GCA_023409175.1 Pseudomonadota bacterium | reverse complement strand
CTCAGGAAGCTGCCTGATTAACGATTTAACTGACGCGACAAGGAGTAAAGCCTCATGGCATCAGGCAAGGAAATACGCGGCCAAATCAGCAGCGTAGAAAACACGAGGAAAATTACCAAGGCTATGGAAATGGTGGCTGCATCCAAAATGCGCAAGGCGCAGGAACGGATGCGCTCCAGTCGTCCATATAGCGAAATTGTTCGCAATATTGCAGCTCACTTGGCAGAAGCAAACCCTGATTACGTCCATCCATTCACGGTTGAACGTGCAGAAGCCAAAAGAATCGGTCTGGTTGTTGTCACGACCGACAAGGGTTTGTGTGGTGGCTTGAATACCAACGTATTGAGAGTCGTCACCAACAAAATGCGTGAAGAAGAAGCCAAGGGCAACAGTATTGTAACAGTCGCTATTGGCACCAAGGGTCTGGGATTTTTGAACCGGATTGGCGCAAAGGTTTTATCCTCTCTCGTTCAGCTCGGTGATACACCCCGTCTCGAACAGCTGATTGGGCCTTTTAAAGTTTTACTGGATGAGTACAATGCGGAAAATCTGGATGCCATCTACCTGTGCTACAACAAATTCATCAATACGATGAAACAGGAACCGGTAATTGAACAGTTGCTTCCATTACCTAAAGATACTCTCAAAGTGGAAACCAAAAGCCACAGCTGGGAATATATTTACGAACCGGATGCACCTGCTGTTATCGATACCTTGTTGCAGCGTTATATTGAAGCACTGCTTTATCAGTCAGTCGCTGAAAATATCGGGTCTGAACAATCTGCGCGGATGGTTGCCATGAAAGCAGCCAGTGACAATGCGGGTAACGTTATTTCAGAACTGAAACTGGTTTATAACAAGACCCGTCAGGCAGCGATTACGACCGAGTTGTCTGAAATTGTGGCAGGTGCGGCAGCGGTTTAATCCGTAGCTGATTCGATGGAATTGCATTAAACGAATAATTTATATTGAAGGAACGAAAAATGGCGGAAGGCAAAATCGTTCAGTGTATCGGCGCTGTGGTTGACGTGGAATTTCCACGTGAAAATATGCCTAAAGTGTACGATGCTTTGAAAATGGAAGGTTCCGAACTGACACTGGAAGTTCAGCAGCAGCTTGGTGACGGCGTTGTCCGTACCATTGCTCTGGGTTCTTCTGACGGTCTGCGTCGGGGCATGGTAATTCAGAACACCGGTAACCCAATCATGGTTCCAACCGGCGAAGCGACGCTTGGCCGTATTATGAACGTGCTGGGCGACCCAATCGATGAAGCTGGTCCAATCCAGACCGAAGATCGTGCATCGATTCACCGTAAGGCTCCGGCTTACGACGAACTGTCTCCTTCCCAGGAAATTCTCGAAACCGGCATCAAGGTTATTGACCTGATCTGCCCGTTTGCGAAGGGCGGTAAGGTTGGTCTGTTCGGTGGTGCAGGTGTGGGCAAGACTGTTAATATGATGGAACTGATCAACAACATCGCAAAACAGCACTCCGGTTTGTCCGTGTTTGCCGGTGTTGGTGAACGTACCCGTGAAGGTAATGACTTCTATCACGAAATGAAGGAATCCAACGTTCTGGATAAAGTTGCCATGGTTTACGGTCAGATGAACGAACCTCCGGGTAACCGTCTGCGCGTTGCGTTGACTGGTCTGACCATTGCGGAAAGTTTCCGTGATGAAGGCCGTGACGTCCTGTTTTTCGTCGATAACATCTACCGTTTCACACTGGCCGGTACCGAAGTTTCCGCTCTCTTGGGCCGTATGCCATCCGCTGTGGGTTATCAGCCTACACTGGCCGAAGAAATGGGTAAATTGCAGGAACGTATTACGTCGACCACCACTGGTTCCATTACGTCCATTCAGGCCGTTTACGTTCCAGCCGATGACTTGACTGACCCGTCTCCTGCCACGACCTTCGCCCACTTGGACTCGACCGTCGTTCTTTCCCGCGACATCGCTTCCCTGGGTATTTATCCTGCGGTTGATCCACTGGATTCGACATCCCGTCAGCTTGACCCACACGTTGTCGGTGACGAACATTACGACACGGCACGTCAGGTTCAGGGTATTTTGCAGCGCTATAAGGAACTGCGCGACATTATCGCCATTCTGGGTATGGACGAACTGGCTCCTGAAGACAAGCTGGTTGTTGCCCGTGCCCGTAAGATGCAGCGTTTTCTGTCGCAGCCTTTCACCGTTGCTGAAGTGTTCACCGGTTCTCCAGGTAAATACGTTCCGCTGAAAGACACGATCAAGGGCTTCAAGATGATCGCCAACGGCGAACTCGATCACCTGCCTGAACAGGCGTTCTACATGGTCGGTCCTATCGAAGAAGCAATCGCAAAAGCAGAAAGAATGTAATCGGTTGTGATTGGGTTATCTGTGTGAGGGTTATTTTTTGCACTCACACAGTAACAAAATCGAAAAGCAACTGAACGATCATAAAGGTTTCAAACATGGCAAACACCATACATGTTGACGTAGTCTCTGCAGAAGAATTGATTTTTTCTGGAGAAGCCGAATTCGTCGTGTTGCCGGGCGAAATGGGCGAGCTGGGTATCCTCCCAAAACATGCTCCCCTGATTACCCGTATCAAGCCTGGTGCTGTGCGTATTAAAGTTAGCGGCAAGGAAGAAGAAGAATACGTCTTTGTCGCCGGTGGTGTTCTTGAAGTTCAACCGCATGCCGTTACCGTTTTGGCTGATACGGCAATCCGTGCAAAAGATCTTGATGAAGCCAAGGCGAACGAATCCAAGAAATTGGCTGAAGACGCTATTTTGAATCGTGAATCCCAGATCGACTACGCGAAAGCCCAGGCAGAAATCGCCATGGCTGTTGCGCAGTTGGCCATGATTAAGAAATTGCGCCGCAAGCATTAATGATTTCGGTCATTCAAATAAAAAGGGCAGCTTTCGCTGCCCTTTTTATTTGTTCCGAATATCTTCTCAATGCGAACGTATCAGCGTCCCGAAAGGCTGTTCTGTCAGGATTTCGAGGAGGAGGGAATGCTCGATCCTGCCATCAATGATATGAACGGAATTGACGCCCGATTTCGCCGCCTCAAGGGCCGAACCGATTTTTGGCAACATTCCTCCCGATATCGTCCCATCGGCGAACAAGCGGTCGATTTCGACTGCTGTCAGGTCCGTCAAGAGAGTGTCCTGCTTGTCCATGACGCCCGGAATGTTGGTCATCATGATCAGTTTTTCAGCCTTCAGGATCTTGGCAATTTCTCCTGCAACGACATCTGCATTGATGTTGAAGGCTTGTCCATCGTCAGAAAAACCGATTGGTGAAATGACCGGAATGAAGGCATCGTCCTGCAGAGCTTTCACCACTGCCGGATTGATGGATGTGATTTCACCGACAAAACCCAGATCGATGAATTCGCCGGGCTTTTCCCGGTCAGGCATCTGCAGCTTCCTAGCATGGATCAGGCCACCATCTTTCCCTGTCAGCCCGACAGCCTGACCACCATACTGGTTGATCAGCATGACAATATCCTGCTGGACTTCACCGCCAAGAACCCATTCCACCACTTCCATCGTTTCTTCATCCGTGATTCTCATTCCCTGAACGAAGGTTCCACTTTTGCCGACTTTTCGCAATGCATTGTCGATCTGGGGGCCGCCGCCATGCACGACCACAGGATTCATGCCGACCAGCTTCAGAAGGACAACATCACGGGCAAACCCGTGTTTCAGTTTTTCTTCCGTCATGGCATTGCCACCGTATTTGATCACAATGGTTTTACCATGGAATTTCTGGATATAGGGCAGCGCCTCAGCCAGTATTTCTGCCTTGAGTTTGGGTTCGAGATCACTCATTTGAATTCCTCACAGCCTGTTGAATAGGGCATGAAAAAAGGGATTGGAAACGGAAACAAAAATGAATTTTACCGTTTAAAAACCGAAAATGATCAATTGTCGGCATCAGGTTGGCCGAAAACGTCTTTATACGTGGGATAAAAAGAACAATATCCCAAAATGCTCAGGATGACAGATAAAATCATCAATATGAAGACGGCCAATTGCTGTCCTCCCATGAGAATCAGGATGCTTCCAAGAACGACAGGCAGCGCCAGCCCAATTGTCAGCCAGCAGAAAACATACACCAGAAACGGCTTTATTGTGCGCAGGACAGCAAAAAAGCTGAAAAAGATGGCTTTGCCTATACTCATCTTTTGCCAGCCGATAAGAGGGGTGGCATACCAGACGGCCATGGCAAACGGGATGTAAAGCGCGATCATCAGGACAAACGTCAGCATCATTTTGATTTGCTGGGATGACGTCAGTTCCTGTGGCGTCGGTTGCGTTACGGCGCCAAGAAGCAGGCCTCCGTCGATCGCAATGGCAATGACGGACAACAGCAATGCATATAACAGGTATATGCTACCCAGCAGCAGCAGGCGCGAAATTATCTGCCTGTTGAACACGTTGAACAAGTCCCTGAATGAGACATACTTCTCTGCATCAATCCGGTAGCAGGTTTCCATAAAGAAAAACGTAAAAACGGGAACCACGAGGATGGGAAGGATCTGTCCGATAAAGGGAAAAATGCCAAGCAGCATCAATCCGATCATGTAAGCGAAAAAAATATTGGTCAAGAGGAACGGTCTTTTACGAAAGATACCGTAACCCTTCACAATCCAGGTCCAGCCTGTTTTAGCCGTAATCGAATTCATGCAAACAATTCAGGAGCAGGTTTAGAAACACGCAATCTCAGGATACGTTCAAAATGACGGGGATCGTGAGGCGTCAGCATTTCAGCCTCCCGGGGCAAATAGTAATCGTACAGCCTGGAAAGCCAGAACCTTAGGGAGGCACCTCTCAATATTGCTTTCCAGGCCGCGCTCTCGTCAAGGGTAAAAGGGCGTACCGCATGATACGCATCAAGAAAGGCGCGGACCCGGGTTGGATCAAGTTCACCTGTTTCCAGATCGATGCACCAGTCATTGATGGCGACAGCCACATCAAACAGCCAGGTATCGCAACCGGCAAAATAGAAATCAAAAAAGCCCGAAAGTTTTTCTCCGTCGAACATGACATTGTTGCGAAACAGGTCGGCATGAATGGGCCCACGGAACAGTTTCCAATAGAGAGCCGAATCGGCAAATTCTTCCTGAAACCGCATTTCGTTCTGGAGAAAAAGGGATGCCTCAACCGGGAGATATTCCAGAACCTGCGGTGCCGTTTTTCTCCACCAGTCAATCCCGCGCAAATTCGGTTGCTTCAAAGGAAAATCCTGACCGGCCAGATGCATTCTTGCCATCATGTCGCCCACTTCGGCGCAATGGACGGCTTTCGGATCCGGCTGCCAGTCTCCTTCCAGTTTCGTCACCAGAGTGGCCGGTTTTC
>JAEYIG010000043.1 GCA_023409175.1 Pseudomonadota bacterium | reverse complement strand
TAACCCAGTTCGATGGTCAGAGAGACATCATTCCCGTTGATCCGGACGTTTTTGACTGATTTTGCACTGACATAATCCGTCTGGAGATTGTCATCGACCACCGCGGAAATGGCCTGATTGATAGCTTCTGGCGTAATGGACATTTTTTCCCCTTTCTTTTGCATTGGAAGTCTAACGCAATTACACAAAAGATGCCCGTTTCAGGCTTCAAGACTGGTAAAATGTCATTTTTACCGTTCATTTTCACTTATTTATCATGTCTCGAAAGCTGTTTGTCACCACTGCCCTGCCATACGCCAACGCGCCTTTTCATATCGGACACATCATGGAATATATCCAGGCCGACATCTGGGTCCGCTTCCAGCGAATGCAAAAAGACGACGGGAAACAGCGAGAAGTCCATTTCGTCGGTGCCGATGATGTCCACGGTGCACCGATCATGATTGCCGCCGAGAAAGCCGGAAAAACGCCTCAGGAATTTGTTGCCGAAATCGCGGCAGGCAGAAAAGCCCCCTTAAACGGTTTCCTGATCAGTTTCGATAACTGGCACTCGACCGACGGCCCTGAAAATTATGAACTGTCGCGCGAAATCTATCGGCGCCTGAAGGCAAAGGGTCTGATCGTTTCGCGCACCATCGAACAATTCTTCGATCCGGTAAAGGAAATGTTCCTGCCGGACCGTTACATCAAGGGTGAATGCCCGAAATGCGGTGCCAAAGACCAGTACGGCGATACCTGCGAAGTGTGCAGCACGGTTTACGTGCCAACCGAACTCAAGAACCCCTATTCCATCCTGACGGGAGCCACTCCTGTCATGAAACAGTCGGAACATTTTTTCTTCCGGCTTTCCGACCCGCAATGCACTGAATTCCTGAAAGAATGGACACTCGGTAACGTCGACGGGAAGCCACGCCTGCAACCCGAAGTCGCCAACAAGGCACGCGAATGGCTGCAGGGTAAAGACGGGGAAGAAAACGCCCTTTCCGATTGGGACATCAGCCGTGACGCGCCGTACTTCGGCATTGAAATCCCGGACGCGCCTGGCAAATATTTTTACGTCTGGCTGGATGCACCAGTCGGCTATCTCGCCTCCCTGAAGAACTATTTCAGCAAGACCGGCGGCGATTATGACGCTTTCATGGCCGACCCGGAAACCGAACAGTACCATTTCATTGGCAAGGACATCATTTATTTCCACACCCTGTTCTGGCCTGCCATGCTGCATTTTGCCGATATGCGTGTGCCGAACAACGTGTACGTTCACGGTTTCATTACCGTTGGCGGTGAAAAAATGTCCAAGTCCCGTGGAACGGGCATTTCGCCGTTACGTTATCTGGACATCGGCATGAATCCCGAATGGCTGCGCTACTATCTCGCCGCCAAGCTGTCAGACCGTGTCGAAGACCTCGATTTTACCGGTGAAGACTTCATCGCCCGCGTCAATGCCGACCTGATCGGCAAATACGTCAACATCGCCAGCCGTGCCGCCGGTTTCATTACCAAACGCTTCGGTGGAAAACTGGCAACGGGCTGGGTTCAAAAAGACACTCCGGTTCTGGACACTCTCCGTGCCGCGGCACCGGAAATCGCCGAATTGTACGAAGCGCGTGAATTCGGGAAGGCTCTCCGACAAATCATGCATCTGGCAGATGAAGTCAATGCCTATGTCGATGAAAACAAACCATGGGTTCTGGCAAAAGACCCCGAAAAAACCGGAGAACTGCATCAGGTCTGTACCCGGCTGCTCGAAGCGTTCCGCATCCTGACCATTTACCTGAAACCGGTTTTGCCTGCTGTCGCGGAAAAAGTGGAAACCTTTTTGAACCTTCGACCGCTGGAATGGTCAGACGTGTCGAAGCCATTAACCGACGGACATGCCATCAACCCCTACGAACACCTGATGCAACGCGTTGACGACAAAATGCTTGACGCCCTTTTCGATGCGCCACAGGCCGATGCCGAAACGGCACCTGCAGCGGAAAAAACCGAACCGGCCATTGAACCACTCGCCGACCAGATCACCATTGACGATTTCGTCAAGGTCGATATGCGTATCGCCCAGATCGTCGATTGCTCTCTGGTCGAAGGGGCAGACAAACTGCTCCGGCTCTCGGTCGATGTCGGCGAAGGCAGACTGCGCAATATCTTTGCCGGTATCCGTTCCGCCTACAAGCCGGAAGATCTTGTCGGCAAGCTGACTGTCGTCGTCGCCAATCTGGCCCCAAGAAAAATGAAGTTCGGTGTTTCCGAAGGAATGGTTATGGCCGCATCCGGAAAAGACGATTCCGGCATTTATATTCTCCAGCCATGGCCCGGTGCAAAACCTGGCATGCGATTGCGTTAAGAGGTAGCGAACCGATCATGAAAATCGCCGTCAGGGAAGCTTCTATTGAAGATGCCCATTTAATCGCCGATTTGACGAGAAAAGCCTGGGCGGGCAAATGTCCGCCCACCGCGCGTGGACATCGCGATACCTGGGTCAACGTCAACGAGGATTTGCACAACGGCGGCGCTTTCATCCTTTCGGTTGACGACATTCCAGCCGGCTCGCTCCGCTGGACTTCATTGGATGAAGACGACCATATCTGGAAGATCCGCCGCCTTGGCCTCTTGCCTGACTTTTGCGGCAGGAAACTGTCCCAGCACCTGATCGAAGCGATCATTCATCATGCCCAGTTGTGTGAAATAAACGAACTGCGTCTGTTCCTGCATCTTTATCTTGAACCCCTGACCAGCCTGTACGAGGCTTACGGTTTCGGGCTGGCGCCTGAAATGGAGTTTTCCACACGCAATACCATGGACCCTCCCCCCATCATGATGCGAAAGATTCTTGATATTTAAACACTTTTGACAAGACGAACCCTGTTTTAATATTGGGATTGACGACCGGATTGATGTGCAAATGCATTCTAGCGAATAAAATAAAGATGATTCAATTCACACTGATCAGCAATTATTTCTCCGAACTGGATGCCAGCATGAAAGAATGGCAGCTTGCCAGCCCTGTCTTGCCGGATGACGAAATAAAAGAGGAATTGACGGTTTTGCGGAAAATCCCCGCCAGCCGGTTGCCTTTCCGTCTGAAAAAGTCCTGCGAAAAACAGGCACCCAAATCTTCACACTGATTATGTGGTGGCCTATGGCAGATTCTTCACAAAACGACATGGCACCTGCACAAACGGATAATCCCGCTTTGCCTGAACACGTTGAAAACAGTGACGTGATCGCCCGTCTTTACGGGGAATCCGTCATGGAAATGCCAAACGACCTGTATATCCCTCCCGAGGCGCTTGAAGTCTTTCTGGACGCTTTTGAAGGCCCGCTGGATTTTCTGCTTTACCTGATCCGACGACAGAATTTCAATATCCTCGACATCCCGATGGCGAAACTGACGCTGCAATACCTGCAATATGTCGACCGTATCCGATCCCAGAAACTGGAACTGGCTGCCGAATACCTTCTGATGGCCGCCATGCTTGTCGAAATCAAATCCCGCCTGTTGCTGCCCAGAGTCAAAGCCATTTCGGAAGAAGAACCTGAAGATCCTCGTGCAGAACTGGTCAGGCGCCTGCTGGAATATGAAAAAATGAAACTGGCCGCGCAGACCCTGGACCAGCTTCCCAAACTGGGCAACGATTTCTTCCTGTCGCAAGCTATCGTCGCAAAAAACACGGAACGGGTCTGGCCTGCGGTTTCGGTCAGTGAATTGCAGGAAGCGTTTGCCGAAATCATCCGGCGGGCAAAATTGACCGCAAAACATACCGTTTCAAAACAGGAACTGTCTGTACGGGCCCATATGTCGTCCATACTCCGCCAGTTGCGCGATGTGCGCTTTGTCGAATTTTATGAGTTGTTCGAAACATCGGAAGGCGTTGCTGTCGTGATTGTGCATTTTCTGGCCCTTCTGGAACTGGCAAAAGAGACATTAATTGAAATAACCCAGGTTGAAGCGGGAGCACCGATCTATATAAGGTTGACCCAGTACCACGATTGAGCTCAGAATAATACTTTTGCCGTTGGCAAACACTTTTTATACCTTTTCCATTAACTCTTTTCCGGCACATCATGAAAGTTGTTACTACCATCGAAGAACTCCGCAACCAGTTACGCGGACAATTGCGCACCGCCTTCGTTCCCACAATGGGAAATCTGCATGACGGCCATCTGTCGCTGATGCGACTCGCCAAGAAGCATGGCGATCCTGTCGTTGCCTCCATTTTCGTCAACCGCCTGCAATTCGGTCCAAACGAAGATTTCGACACATATCCCCGTACCTTCAAGGCTGACGTTGAAAAGCTGGAAAAAGAAGGCGTATACGTCCTTTTCGCCCCGACAGAAAAGGATATGTATCCTGTTCCCCAGGAATTTCGTGTGCAACCTCCACAGGAGCTGGCCGACATTCTGGAAGGCAAATCCCGCCCGGGTTTCTTTCACGGCGTAACGACGGTATTGCTGAAACTGTTTTCCTGCGTCAATCCGGCCGTTGCCATTTTCGGCAAGAAGGATTACCAGCAATTGATGGTTGTTCGCAGTATGGCCCAACAATTCGCGCTGCCGACCAAAATCATCGCGGCGGATACATGGCGTGCTGATGACGGACTGGCTCTTTCCTCACGTAATACCTACCTGACCAAGGAACAGCGTCTGGAAGCGCCGAATTTGTACAAAACCCTGCAAAGCATCGCGGAAAAAATGCATAGTGGCTATCTGGACATCTACAAGCTGGAAAAACACGCCAAGGAAGAACTCGCCCAGCGCGGTTGGGTTCCCGACTATATTTCCATCCGAAAACAGTTCAACCTGCAACCGCCGACTGCCGGTGAACTGGCTGAAAAAGAACCATTGGTCGTTCTGGCTGCCGCCAAACTGGGCGAAACACGCCTGATCGACAATCTGGAAATCTGAACCGGATAAAAAGCGTTTACCAATAAAAAAGGCAGATCACTCTGCCTTTTTTATTATCCGGACGGTTTGATACCCGACAGTCTGGATTGATCGGGATTAACGGCCTTTACGGATATTCTTCCGGCTTTCATCGAGCCTCTTGCAGAGCATTTCCGTTCCAGCCAGCATCCGTGGCCCGGCGCGATCGATCCAGTCAGAATTGATTCCGAAAAGATTTCCGTACCTTACGGCATCGACCGTTTTGAAACGTTTCCACATCGCCAGGCCGTTATCCGTTCCCAGTCCTTTGGAGCTGATAATCACTTCCGGATTTTTGGCGATAACGGATTCGACACTGACATTCGGCGCGATAATGGACAGATCGGCAAACACGTTTTTCCCGCCGCACAGGGTAATCGCCTCGTTCACAATATGGCTTCCGTTCAGCGTAAAAATGGGAGAGGCCGAGACCTGATAGAAAACACGTACTGCCTGCCGCTTGCCATATTGCTTTTTCAAACGGTTCATTCCCGCAGTCCACTGCCCCGCTTTTTTCCGTGCACTTGCTTCGTGTCCCGTCAGTATGCCCAGCTTGACCATGTTGTCAGGGATATCCTTCAAATGACGGGGATCACTGTAAAAAACCGGGATGCCTGCCTTTTTCAGCCTTTCCAGCTGCTTCTGCGGATTGCCACCCTGCCATACCACCACCAAATCGGGTTTCATTGCCAGAACCCGCTCCAGGTCGATTTGCCTGAAATCGCCCACGATCGGCAATTTTTTGGCTTCAGCGGGATAATCGCTGTAACTGGTTACCGCGACGAGTTGTGAACCGGCTCCGACGTGATAAATCAGTTCAGTGGCATGGGGAGCCAGCGAGATGACCCGTTGGGCCGGCCCTGAAAGGCTGACTGTAAGGCCAAGATCGTCCTTCACCGAAACGGCCGCCAGTGCGTTTACCGTCCAGAAAAGGAAACACCATAAAAGCTTTTTCATGAAATCGGGTCTATCCGTCAGAGAAACATATCAAAAAGAAATGAAAACCGGCCGTTCACCATGCATGATCTGCCGTACCGGATATTGCAGGCACTCAGACAGTTTTTCAGTACACATCATGGTCGCCACAGCACCGGCTTCCCAAAGGCCGTTGCCATTCAAAAGCAAGACATGTGAAGCGACATCCCATGCCATATTCAAATCATGAACGATCATGACAACCGCCTTTTGCCGTTCCCGACACAATTCCCTGACCAGCCCAAGCAAGGCTGCCTGATGGGAAAGATCCAGTGCGGATGCGGGTTCATCCAGCAACATCAGGGGAGTATCCTGTGCCAGCATGGCCGCCAGTGAAACCCGCTGCCGTTCCCCGCCAGACAATGTCCGGATATCGCGGTCAGCCAGATGAAACGCCGCGAGACGTTTCAATGCCGAAACCGATATTTCAATATCCTCTCCTGATTCCCATAAATGCCCTGTCTGATAGGGGAAACGGGCAGCCAGTATGGTTTCCATGACCGTAAAGCCAAAGGTATCCGTCTGACTCTGAGGCAAATAGGCACGATTTCTGGCCAGCTCCACCGGTGACCATTCCGGCAGCATCCGGTCATCCAGAATGATTTTTCCAACATCCGGTTGTTGCAGGCCGGCCAGTGCTTTCAAAAGCGTCGTCTTGCCCGCGCCATTCCGGCCATAGACAAACCAGCATTCACCGGATTTGACCGTCATGTTCAGGTGATCAATGAGACGGTTGCCTCCTGCCTGCAGGCACAAATTGTCGACGATCATCTTCATGCCCGTCTGCTCCTGTATAACTGGAAAAGGAAAACGGGAACGCCGATCAGGGCCGTCACGACCCCGACAGGGAGCTGGTGAGGCGCGAGAACCGTTCTGGAAAGCGTATCGGCCAGAACCAGAAAGAACCCGCCGGTCAGCAATGCCGACGGGAAAAGAAAGCGATGGTCTGGCCCCCAGACCATCCGGCAAGCATGAGGGACGATCAGGCCGACAAAAGCGATATTTCCTGCTGAGGTCACTGCCGAAGCCGTCAGAAGCGCGCTACCGATAAAAAGGCTTTTTTTCAGGAATGCGACCCTCACCCCAAGCGAAGCGGCCATATCCGAATGCAAAGCCAGAAGATTGACCGATCTGGCGGCAAACCATGCGAAAACAAATACGGCAAGCATGATTGCCACTGACCAGACCGTGACCGTCGCCCCTGCCAGATCGCCAACAAGCCAGAAAACCATGCCACGCAAATTACTGTCTGGCGCCAGTGTCAAGAGCAGCGTGACAATAGCGCTGCACCCGAATGCCAGAATGACGCCTGTCAACAGCAAACGTGACGACCCGTCGGCAATGGAAAAATCGCGTCGTGAAAGCACATAAAGAATGAAAGCGATGACCATCGCCCCAGCAAAGGCAACGACATTGACCATCACAAGAGAAGCCGATATGAACAGCATCGAGAGCGCACCGACCGACGCGCCACCGGATACCCCCAATACATAAGGGTCAGCCAAAGGATTGCGCAAAAGCGCCTGCATCATGCAACCGGCCAGCGCAAGGGAACCCCCCGTTACAAAGGCTGCAAATGCCCTCTCCAGCCGCATCGACAGCAGCGTGGCTGCCAGTGAATCGGAATGGCCGGTAACCAGTTCAGCCAATGCACCGGAAAGTTCACCCGGACTTAAACTGACCGAACCGGTCATGCAGGAAAACAAAAGGCTTGTCACTGCCAGAACAAGCAGTATCAGCAACCAGATTGTCTGTCGCCTTTTCGACGGCAGCCCTGACAGACTGAAACTTTTTGGCTCCGGCATGAATGACAAGCCTTTCGACAGGTTTGGGAAAACCCTATTTTACATCTTGAAGTTTATGCCGACATAGGCACCGCGATCTGGCTGGTTGAAACCGTATGCTGTTTCATAATCTTTGTCGAGCAGGTTTTCAATGCGTGCATACAATGAGACGTTTTTGTTAATGTTATAACGTGCGTTCAGATTGACAAGCGCATAAGACGGTAATCTGACATCTCGATTTCCTGTCGCGGAAGTATAGAATTTGTCAGCTCGATGACCTGTAAACTGGACGTCTCCACCCAAATACCATTGGCCTAAGGTTTTGGAAACGGTCAATGAACCGAATATTTCTGCACGGCGATCCAGTTTAGCATCTGTTTCCTGGTTTTTTGGATTTTGCCAGGTTAAGTTGGTTCCAACATCAACCCCTAAAACAGCAGTTGACATATTCAATTCAACACCCGTGCTTTTTGCCCGACCGATATTGGTATACTTGCCTGCCTGATAACCTATCAGGTTGCGCGTATGCCATTCGAATACACTCAGCCTGATCAGATCCTTGCCTTTTGCATATTGTATGCCAGCCTCGTAATTAGTCGAGTGTTCAGACTCAAGGTCTTTATTACCACCCCATGACAAATTGTACAGCTGGTCCAGGCTAGGAGCGAGAAATGACGTGGAAACACTTGCCAGCAATTTCCAAGATGGCGTCAGATTATATCCGTAGCCAAGAAATCCTGTTGTGTCAGAATCCGCATTCTCTACATGATCGTAACGGACATTGGCCTGAAGACTATGCTTTCCGATATTCCCTAGCAAACCGGCATAAGCACTGTACTTGTCGCGATTGACCTTCATATCGAAACTGCCATAAGAAGAATTAAGATTATGGTTTTTGATATAACCATCTTCTGTTCCATAATCCATTCCCGCTGTTACGGTCCAGTCGGTAGACAGGGCAATTTTGTTTTCCCACTGAAGCAATTTTGTTTCACTGCGGTAGCGGGATTTATAATCATTGTTTGAAGGCCCATATCCGTAGTCTATCCAATCGCCATTCACCACATTTGAATGCCTGTCAATGCTGTTATAGGAAAGCGTTACGGTAGAAAGCCAGTCTTTTGTAAAGCGATTTTTACTGTATAAAGAAGTGGTCCATTGCTTTGATGTCCCATCTGCATTTTCATAACGGCCAGATTGGCCGTCAAAATCAAACTTGGCATCATACATATACAATCTGGCGCCGATTTCATGATTCTGGTTCAAACGCTGCGATAATGCCGCATTGACACTGACATTCCGATCGTGATCGTCGTCAGGATTGGCCATTGAATCTTTCGAAGCATCCATAGCTGAAAAACCATTGGTTTTGTAACGCGTCGCCGACAAAGCGAAACCGGTCCCACCTTCTGTTTTTCCCGATACCCCTGCCCCCACTTTGACTGTATTATGCGAACCGTATTCAGCATACACATTGGCCGTGGGTTTGGCCGACCCCTGTCTGGTAAAAATCTGGATTACGCCACCCATTGCTCCGGAACCGTAAATGGACGATACATTTCCACGAACGACCTCGATACGATCAATCTGATCGGTCTGGATATGAGACAGCATTTCTGTACTGCCAACACCTAGAGTATCCTGAACTGGTACGCCATCCAGCAAGACAAGAAGATGTCTGGATTCATTACCTCTCATGAAAACCGAAGTCGCGGTGCCAGCTCCACCGCTTCTCGCCAATTCGATTCCTGCTTCACTCCTCAACAAAGATGGCAAATCAGCCAGTTTCTTGTTCTGAATCGTTTCAGACGTAATGACAGTCGTACTGGGAATGGCATCTTTCTGAAGCTGTTCCACACGCGAAGCGGTGACGACAACAGGTTCAAGTGTTTTTTCTTCCGTATTGCCTGCTTCCTGTGCGATTGCCGAAGTGGCAAAGCAAGTTGCAAGCACTGAAACGAGTAAAAGGGGTTTGATCGCGGAAGTGCGAGTCGATTCTGAAACCGGGAATTGCATTGTTTATCCATTAACGAACCGGGCCGGCGTCCCCGCCAACCCAAATCAAAAAACGCACCGCAAATAAACAAGGAAGAAAAACGAATGACGTGAAAAACCGGTAGGCAAAAACGCATTCGCGGAACGTCCCCGTCCGCGGTACAACCAATCGCATTTGGCCGGTATCCGGGCTACAGGTCTTTCAAACAGGGTTTGAAACAAGCGCCTACCTTCCCATGCTTTTGCACAGTGGTATTGGGGGCGTTGAGTCCGAAAAGGACACCTGCTTACCGTTGCGGGGGCAGCACACGTTGGCCGACGAAAGGCTTCGTGTTTCCCGTTTAACCGCACACCAGAAAGATGTGCGAGCACCAAAACAGCCAAATTGTAAACGACGGGTCCGGTCAACCGCAAAATATTGTTTTCATTACAGTTGTCTTTTTTGAAATGGAGGCAAAAAAACCACGGAATGGCCATTAAGCACAAATGTGATTTCAAAAAAACGGCATATGTTTCTCAAAACACTTTCTGAATCGAAAAGGTAAAATACTCCCTGTTAAAGGAGTCATGACATGTTTTTCAAGAACCTGAAAGGAAACTTTCGCAAACCTGCGGGAAGCCAGACCCTGAAATGGCTTCTTGGCTGGCATGACGAACGGCGGCCAAAATCACCCGCGACCGGCGTTCCCATTCCCTTTGTCCAGAACGATGGCACTTCTCTTTCCAGGTCGACTGGCGATACGTTGACATGGATTGGTCAGGCATCTTTCCTGATCCAGTTGGGCGGCAGGAACATGTTGATCGATCCTGTCCTTTCCCGCTCACTTGGTTTTATCAAACGGAATTCGCCTCCCGGACTTGACTGGACAGCGATGCCGAAAAAAATCGATATCGTTTTCATCACGCACAACCATCGCGACCATATGGATGCACCCACACTGAAGAAATTGGGTCCCGATCCGGTTTATGTCGTCCCAAAAGGTCTTGGCATCTGGTTCCGTCAGAACGGTTTTCCGAAAGTCGTTGAAATGAGTTGGTGGCAACAGGAAGAAATCAACGGGATTGATGTCACTTTCGTTCCTGCCGAACACTGGAGCCGCCGTGGTTTTTCCGACATCAATACGAGCTGGTGGGGCGGGTATGTCATTTCAAAAGGAGGTTTGCGCGTCTATCACTCGGGGGATACGGGCTGGTTTGACGGTTTTGCCCAGATTGCCGAACGTTTTCCCGATATTGATGCAGCCATGTTACCTGCCGGAGCGTATGCTCCACGCTGGTTCATGCGCGCCCAGCATATCGACCCGGAAGAAGCCGTCAGGGCATTCAAAACGTTGGGAGCAAAACAATTCGTCGGTATGCACTGGGGAACGTTCAAGCTTTCGGACGAGCCACTCGATGAGCCGATGCACGTCCTTCCCGGGATATGGGAAAAGGAAGAACTGGAACGGCCACGTCTGGAATCCGGCGTTCTTGGAAAAATACTGCGTCTTGACAAGCTCGGTTAACGAAAGACCCAGCAAACAAAAAGCCGGACATGTCCGGCTTTTTAACCGTTTATTCAATCTTCCGTCTGTATCCGCAACTTGTCGAAAAGCGTATGCCACTCTGAAGCCGTCATATCAAAGCCCGTGTCACCATCATTGATGAATTCGACGGCAAACGGTTTTTCACCCTCTGTGAGGGGTTGCCATTCTTTTTCCAGCTTCCTCAATACATCAACGTCGGCATCGGATGCCTCGTCATCGCGTTGTTTCCGTTCTTCAAGCCGTTTTTCCATTGATTCCATATCAGCGGCAATGACGGCAATGGCAAACGGGACCGACCGGCTTTCTGCAAGTTTCCGGAAAAGGGAACGGTAGCCGGTTTTCAGGAAACTGGCATCGACAATGACTGTCATGCCTGCCTGCAATAACGTATCTGCGGTCTGAAGCAGGTAATCGTACACTT
>JAEYIG010000214.1 GCA_023409175.1 Pseudomonadota bacterium | reverse complement strand
AAAATCCTGATGAAATCCAGGCGTCCAAATTCGATCTCACCTATATCTCCCTCGACGGCAATATCGGTTGTATGGTCAACGGTGCGGGCCTGGCAATGGCAACCATGGACATCATCAAACTCTATGGCGGCGCACCTGCAAACTTCCTGGACGTTGGCGGTGGCGCAACGACAGAAAAAGTGACCGAAGCATTCAAGATCATGTTGTCCAACCCTGATGTCAAAGCCATTCTGGTCAACATCTTCGGCGGCATCATGAGATGCGACGTCATTGCAGACGGTATCGTGGCTGCGGCTAAACAGGTTTCCCTGAAAGTACCTCTTATCGTTCGCCTTGAAGGCACCAATGTCGATCAAGGTAAGGAAATTCTGGCCAAGTCCGGTTTACCGATTATCTCTGCCAGCGGCATGGCTGATGCTGCACAAAAGGCGGTTAACGCAGCAAAGGGTAATTAATTATGTCTATTCTGATTAACAAAAACAGCCGAGTCATCGTTCAGGGTCTGACGGGTAAAACCGGTGCATTCCATACAGAAATGTCCATGAACTATGCTTTTGGTAAAGAATGCTATGTTGGCGGCGTCACCCCTAAAAAAGGCGGTACGACCTTTTTGAACCTGCCAGTTTTCAATAATGTCAAGGAAGCAAAAGACCAGACCGGTGCTAACGTTTCCGTCATCTACGTCCCACCTCCGTTCGCTGCTGCAGCGATTGATGAAGCGGTAGAAGCTGGTATCGAGTTCGTTATCTGTATCACTGAAGGCATTCCTGTTGAAGACATGCTGCGTACCCGCTATAAAATGCAGGGTAAAAACACCATTCTTCTTGGACCTAACTGCCCTGGCATCATCACTCCTGATGAACTGAAAAT
Source organism: Pseudomonadota bacterium (assembly GCA_023409175.1). Classification (GTDB taxonomy): domain Bacteria; phylum Pseudomonadota; class Gammaproteobacteria; order Burkholderiales; family Burkholderiaceae_D; genus Oxalobacter. Next base: position 2,408 of record JAEYIG010000214.1, on the reverse strand, counting down.
CGGCATTATGCCTGGCCACATCCATAAAAAAGGCTCGATCGGTGTTGTCTCCAAATCCGGTACCTTGACCTATGAAGCAGCCAGCCAGCTGGCAGAATTCGGACTGGGTCAATCCACGGTTGTCGGCGTTGGTGGCGATCCTATCAATGGCCTGAAACACATCGACGTTCTGAAGATGTTTAACGACGATCCTGAAACCGAAGCTGTCATTATGGTCGGTGAAATCGGTGGTAACGATGAAGAAACCGCTGCACAATGGGCCAAGGAAAACATGACCAAACCAGTCGTTGGTTTCATCGCTGGTGTGACTGCGCCTCCAGGAAAACGTATGGGCCATGCCGGCGCCATCATTTCCGGCGGCAAGGGCACTGCCCAGGAAAAACTGTCAGTTATGGAAGAATGCGGAATCAAGGTTACCCGCAATCCTGCTGAAATCGGCAAAACGCTGAAAGCAGCTCTGAAATAATTGTTCAGACAATAAAAAATGCCCGGTTCAAGCCGGGCATTTTTTTATCAGAAATGGCCTGTTTCGAGATAATTGCACAGGCATTCCAGACTGTAGATCACGCTTTTTTCCCTGACTTTTGAACGGTCACCTTCAAATATCTGCTTGTCAGTGCTGAAATAGCTTTCTTTCGTGGCAAATCCAAAACAAACCGTACCGACAGGCTTGTCCAGCGATCCACCATCCGGGCCGGCAATGCCGGTTGTTGAAATGGCGATGTCGACACCCGTCACGTCCAGGGCTCCTTTTGCCATAGCCAGTGCAACCTTTTGACTGACTGCGCCGTTTTGGACAATCAGCTCTTCCGGCACATTGACGAAACGGACTTTCGATTCATTGGAGTACGTGATAAAACCGCAATCAAACCATTCGGAAGCGCCGGGTACATCTGTAATCAGTTTGGCAAGGCTGCCGCCAGTACATGATTCGACGGTTGCCAGCTTCAATTTCCTCTGCGACAGTAAAGTGCCTATTTTTTGGGCAAGCTCGTAAGGTGTCATAGTGTTTCCCGATCAGTCAGATTGTCATAAAACAGGTTTTCCATAAAGCGAAAACGAGCAGGGTAAAAAATGCTGCAATAATATCATCCAGCATAACACCGAATCCCCCCTTGATGTGCTGGTCGAAGTAGCGAATGGGAGGGGGTTTTAGCATATCGAAAAAACGGAATACGATAAATGCGAGGCATTCCGTTAAAAACGATGCCGGAGTGACAAACAGAAGAACAAGCCAGAAAGCAATGATTTCATCCCAGACCATGCTGCCATCGTCAGGGCTATTTAAAGCAATTCCTGTTACCTGGCATGCCTTGATACCTACAAGAAAACCGACAATGCAAATGATGCCCCATGTGACTGGATTGAAAATGTCCGGCAATAACCATGTGAGCAGGTCATAGCTTATCCATGCGAACAGGGTGCCTGCCGTGCCAGGCATGATGGGAGACAAGCCGCTGCCGAACCCGATTGACAGGAAATGCCAGGGATGGGAGAGCAGGAAGCGTCTGTCAGGAACGTTTTTCTTTACGGTATTCATTTTGCGGCCGTTGAAAAATGATCGAAGGATGTAAATGAGAGATTCTGGATTTCGCCAGCCGAATTCTTGATATGAAGACCCTTCTCGTTTTCGATATATCCGATTCGGGTGACCGGGACACCCGTTTGCGTCGACGCTTCCAGTACACGGCTGCGCATGGATACAGGCGCTGTAAAGCAAAGTTCATAATCGTCGCCACCGGATAAGGCACAGTATAGTTGGCGCTCTTTTGGCTGTTTTGATAGAACAGGGCTGATGGGAAGCGCATCGGCGTTGATGGTGGCGCCGACATCGGACGCTTCCAGTATATGATTCAAGTCACCCATCAATCCATCGGATAAATCGAGAGCGGCATGGGCAATCTTTCTTAAAGCGGTACCAAGCGCCACTCGCGGTATCGGCATTTGCAGGCGTCCGATGACGGCCTTGAATTCATCCGGTTTCAACTCAATTTCATGAAGACAATGGGCCAATGCAAGACGGGCATCGCCAATCGAACCGGAAATCCAGATATCGTCACCATGCTGAGCCTTGTCACGCCTTAAAGCCTGTCCGACAGGGACTTCGCCGAAAACAGTGATGCAGATATTCAGCGGGCCTCGGGTAGTGTCGCCCCCAATCAATTCACAGCGGCATATATCAGCGATGGAAAAAAGGCCTTCTGAAAATGGTTTCAACCAGTTTTCATCAGGTGATGGAAGGGATAGCGCCAGCGTAAAAGCAACAGGACGCGCTCCCATTGCAGCGAGATCGGAAAGATTGACCGCCAGTGACTTGTGACCCAACTGACGCGGATCGGTATCCGGAAAGAAATGGGTTCCTGATACGAGCATATCGGTTGATATGGCCATCTGGGTACCCGGAGTCG
>JAEYIG010000210.1 GCA_023409175.1 Pseudomonadota bacterium | reverse complement strand
GGACTCCTCAATCAAAAATTAAGAAAACGAAAACATAAGGAATACATCGAAACCGATAGGATACCCTGAATCAGAAATGTATGTATTCCACAAAATAATCCGGCAAATACGGCATGGTCATTTTCGCCACCTGAACTGCCATCGGGCTGAACATCGCATTTTTCCAGAACGGCTGCTCGGGGATTTTCGTCATCCCGCAAACCAGAACCAGTGCAAGAGCAACCAGCGTCCCTTTTGCCAACCCGAAAAGGGCGCCCAAAAAGCGATCCAGCAACGTCAGACCAGTCGCATGCAATACGACGTTGACCAGTCTTGCAAAAATCGACATGACAATCCGGGTACCGATAAACAGCACAACGAACGCCACAATCATTCTCATGACATCCCCGGACACCGCATTGGGCAACCAGGGCATCAGAACGTCTCCGTAATGGGTCGCGACATAAAACGCGACTACCCAGCTAACCAGTGATATGACCTCGCGCACCAGACCTTTCGTCATGCTGATCAGCATGAAACCGACCAGCAGGAACAGCAATACGTAATCGAAAGCGGTCAAAGTGCGTTCCAGTTATCACATCAGTTCGGCAAGAGGGTACAGGACAGTCCCATCCCTTTCAGTTTGGCACAGGTCTTGTCCACATCTCCTTTGGCAAGAGGCCCGACACGGACACGGATCCGTTCTTCCCCGTTTTTGGATTTCACTTTTTGCGTATGGGAGCGGATTCCGGCCTTGGAAAGTTTTGCCTGCAATTCACTGACTTTTTGTGGAGAGGTCAGCGCAGCCACCTGAATGACCTGTTTGCCTGACGTCGATGTTTTGGCATTTTTGTCTGCGATCATCTGGCCGATGGGATCGGAACCGGCGGCCGCCTTCGCTTTTTCAGCCTTGGCCTTGTCGGCTTTTGCCTTTTCAGCTCTGGCCTTTTCCGCTTTCAGTTTTTCCTGTTTGGCCTTCTCAGCCTTCAACTGGGCTTCGGCCTCTTTTCTCTGGGTGTCGGCAGCCGGGGCTGCAAGATGCTGTTCTGTCGCGGCGGCCGTCGTATTGGCAAGCTGTGCCGGGGCTGGCTGCTGGACAGGTGGCGTGACAGCCTGTGGCGCCTGTACGCCATCGGCAGCCGGAGTTGCCTGAGGCTGTGCAGCCTGATCGGCTGGCGGCGTCACGACTGTTTCAGTCGTTTGGGCTGGCGGTGTCTGTTCAACTGCAGCAACCTGAACCGGTTTGTCTCTGGATGGGATGTCGATCAGCAGATTGGGGGAGACCGGCTTGGGTTCCGATTCGAAAATCATCGGCAAGATGATGATGGCGGCAATGACCAGCGTAATGGAACCGACAAGGCGCCTGCGTGCCCGTTTTTTCTGCGGCAACTGGGGATCGTCTGCACTGTTTTTCTGGTTGGAATTTTTCTTGCGGTCGACATCGTCCGCGACAAACCTGTCCGCGCTACCGGCGCGTGACGTTCTTTCTGAATCAGATTTCGATTTGCCCCAGCGAAAAAGAGAAAAACGGCTCATGCAATCAACGTTGGTTGGTAGGTTTCAGGTCACCGTCTTCAGTGACCCCTGTAACGACCCAAAATGATCCGAATGCGACTATTCTATCATTTTTTAGTGCATTGTTCTTGGCGCTTGTCATGGCATCCGATGCATTATGAAACAAAGAAATGCACTGATTGGTTTTTCCACGCGTGACACCGGCTGAAATCAGTTTCTGTTTCAGGCTTTCCGCACTGGCCGCACGAGGCAGGGGCAAGTCGGTCACATACCAGCGATCGACACATCCCTTCATCAGGTCGATGACTCCATCGATATCCTTGTCGGCCATCGCCCCGAAGACAGCGTGAGTGGCATGGAACTGCCCCATGTTTTTGAGATTTTGTGCCAGAACGGCAGCCGCATGGGGATTGTGTGCCACGTCAAGAATGATTGAAGGATCGTCCTGCAATATCTGGAAACGTCCCGGCAATACGGTTTTCAACATTCCACGTTCGATCGCCAGGACATCGACAGGGATACGTTTTTGCAGGGCTTCCACAGCCGCCACAACCGTTGCGGCATTATGGATTTGCGTATCACCCTGCAGTGAAGGATGGACGAGTCCTTTATAGGACGAATTCCCGCCCAGAAAATCCCAGTGGCCGCCATCGGTCTTGAAAGCATAATCCCTGCCGAACACCTTGAGATCGGCGCCAATGGCATCAGCATGTTTTAGCAGGGATTCTGGAGGATCGACCTCGCCATAAAAGGCTGTGCGTCCCTGACGATATATCCCCGCTTTTTCAAACCCGATTTTTTCGTGGGTATCGCCCAGATACTCGACATGGTCGATCGCGACATTCGTCACGATGGAAACGTCCGCGTCGATCAGGTTCACGGCATCAAGCCTGCCGCCAAGACCAACCTCAAGGACGAGGACATCCAGATTCGAATCAGCAAAGAGTTTCAGGGCGACCAGCGTCGTGAACTCGAAGAAGGTCAACGGAACGTCGCCCCGGACTTCCTCGATCACTTCAAAATAATGCACAAGCGTATCGTCATCGACCATCACGCCGTCGATTTTCATCCGCTCGTTGAAATGATGGATATGGGGAGACGAGTACAGGCCGGTTTTATAGCCCGCTTCCCGGTATATTGTCTGTAACATGGCAGAGGTAGAGCCTTTGCCATTTGTGCCGCCGACTGTAATGACCGGACAGTCGAAACGGATACCAAGCCGTTCTTTCACGATGCGGATACGGTCGAGCCCCATTTCGATGTTACTGGGGTGCAAGCCTTCCACGATCTGAACCCATTC
>JAEYIG010000185.1 GCA_023409175.1 Pseudomonadota bacterium | reverse complement strand
CTTCCAGCTGATATCCCGTATCGTCGGAGCTGCCGTCATTGATCGCGAGGATCTCGTAATTGGGATAATGCATGTCAGCGAGTGCCGCAAATGTCTCGATGGCATTCGAGGATTCGTTGTAACACGGTACCAATATTGAAACCAGAGGATATTCCGGCAGTTGGGGCGGGTTCGTGTAGCGTTTGCCTTTTTCGTGGCGATAGTAATAGAGGAGCGCTCCTGTCATCCAGAGGTACGACATCAAAAGCGGATAGAAAAAGGCGAAATCGAACAGCAGTTCAGTCAGGTACTCAAGCATATCTTTCCTGTTCAGTTCCGGATGGAAAACCAGTGAGAGATCATGCCGATATCCGGATGACCGATGATGGGATCGTCAGGATAGTAGCCGAAATTGAAAGCGCCATGCTTAAGCAGCTGCTGCATCTGTTTTGCCATGATGTCGTTGGGCATCGGTCTCAGGTTATCCGCTCGCCAGTCCTTTGCCTGCAATTCGAATACCGTCTTTCGCAGTCCGAGAGGGTGTTCGGCGACTTTCCTGATGAGTGTTTCCATCCATTCCCCGGCGTGGTCGGCGGCACCTTCCATGTAGGGCATCGCCTCAATGGCGGTATAGTCGTACGTTGTCAGGAAATCGTCGAGATTCTGGGCCATCCATTCTTCCGCATATGGGGAGAGAATTGCCGGAGCGTAGATATTCCGGGACGTGAAAACGGGCGGATGCCATTTTTCGACGGTTGTCTGAAGTTCTTTTGTGAAGTCGATCAGTGCGCGGCTTTTCGAACGGGTGAACTTCTGCATCATTTTCGGGTCTTTCCGGATCAGTTCCGGGTCATCAGGCAATCCGATGCCGGTGAGCCAGGCTTTCCCGGCAGGGCTGACATCCTCGTAATCGCCGATGATGGCATCGTCATGGAAAATGATGCCCATAAAAGGCGCATGGCTGGCAAGATCTTCATAAATTTCGTTGATGATGCGCCGGTTTTCGGCATCGAACGGGGTAAGGCGGGTATAAAAGACTTTCTTGTCAGGCGAAACGGCGGTAATGACCGGACGGTCCGGCAGGTCGAAACCCAGTACCGGCATCCATGCGTAAACCTCGCATTTGTATCGTGTCGCCAGCTGCCATGCGATGTAGCTGAAAAAGTCGGCCCGCATGGGCAGATGGCGGTTCGGAAAATACAGGGCGTCTGCCGTCCCGTTTCCGTCCGGGTCGGCGAAAGCCTGAAGATAGATCACATTGGCGCCGGATGCCCTGACGCGGTCGAAGAGAAGTGAAACGTTTTTTTCACGCTGCTGCGCGTTGTCGTCGTAAATCGTGTCCAGATCGACATGCATGACGCGCTGTACCGGAAGATCGGATACAGGGAGCTGTGCCATGGCGTTGCGGCGTGAATAGAGGGTGCTTCCCGCCATGACGCCGGCTTCCATTTTTTGCATCATTTTCGGCAGGTCGATATCTTCATGCATCATGAGCCGTGGAATGGTCGGCCCGTCGGCATAGAAAGCCAGCGAAGCCGTCAGTTCGTATCCTGCTTCCAGGGCGGCAGCAACGCCGACCTGATTGTAACGGCCATAGGGCCATACGGCGACTTGTGGCCGACGGCCCGTTTTCTCATGAATGATGTCGGCAGATTGTTTCCAGTCGTCACGAACCCTTTTCCTGAATGCATCGACCGATTCATAGGTGCCGGTTTGCGGGTCATACCATCTGTATGCACCGGAAGGAAGCAGCATTCCCTGCGGATTGCCCTGATGTCCTTCGTGCAGATTATGCGAATGGGAAGCCAGTTCGACGATGCCGGAATCGGCCATTTCCCTGATCTGCTCCCAGCTGAGGAAAAAGGAACGGGGAAGCTGTGCGCTTCCTCCATAGTTGACCATTTTATTGTCGGGGGTTTCCAGCCAGCCTGTTTCCAGCGACAGAAGGGCGGGATAGCCGTAGGATTTCAGCATGGGATAAACCGTTTCATAGAAACTGCGGTATCCGTCATCAAACGAAATCAGGACGGATTTTGGGGGCAGCTCCCGGTTGTTTTCCCTTGCTTTCAGAATGTCACTGACACTGACGATGGTATAGCCGTTTTTTTTCAGCCAGTCGAAATGCTCCTTCAGTTCCGTCTGTGAGACAGGGGCGGAGTCGTCCGGGACGCTGCCATCCACAACGGGAACCACATTGTGGTAACACAGGGTGATGAATGAGGGAAGGGGAGCGGCTTGCGCAACAGCGGCGATAACGGAAAAGGCAAGAACGGCGAGGCACAAAACATATTTTCGTCCGGCGGACACTATTCTGGAAATGATTGCGAAAATGATCATGCTACGTTTGAGTCTGACTAAAAAAATCCTTATCTTCCCGGAACGAATACGGTCCGGGTTGAACAAGTGGTTGTAATGAATGGGGAAAACGGAAAATTGTGCAGGGCGGGAATGAAATCCGCAAATCCTTGGGTGGATGGCCCGTTTTCCACCGCTACCCTTTTAAATCCTGCTGCCTCTTCAGGTACGATGCCGTAAAGAGGTAAACTTGCCAATTATCAGTTTTCCGGAAATGGCATATCCCTAAAGCAAACTGGAGAAAGTTAGGGTAATACTCTCAATTGGAGAGCCAGTCTCTGGAGTCTGCGGGATGTGCACACGGGTTTTTCCGACCACTGCTTCCGGGCAGGCCCGGTCAAACAGCGCTTTATGTTTTCTCTAAACGCATAAGGTACGTGATGGGTTGACAGGGTTGGCCAAATTTTCAGGCGTTCCTTTCGTTTTTTGTCCATTAAGCCTGCAAACAGCGAGAAATAAAGGATTAATGCAACCGGTCGTTGCCTTGTGGCCGGAGGAAAAGTGCCGCCTGTTTTGCCGGGCTGATTACCGATTGCCGGATATGGCAGCTCAGGCAACGGGTTCTCCTTTTTTACGGCGCGCGTGTCTTTGCAGCGACCAGCATATGTCCATCATCAAGGTTGCGCTCTTCATCTTGTCAACCTGAGCGGCTTCACAAGAGGTGATTTCTTCCCGGGTATTCTGAACGCAAGCGCATCAAATGAAATGGCATAAAAAAACCGCATCAGATGACGCGGTTTTTTTATGCAGGGAAACAAAAAGTGAGTTTTATTCCTTGCGGGTATCGACCTGAACCAGTGGGCCATCGTCAACGACGACCGCTTTACGGCGTCGGCGCACCGGTTGTTTTGCCGGTTCCGCTTCTGCCTCAGGCGACGCGTCCTGAACTTTTTTGAGTTTTTCAGGATCGGTGGATGCCATTGTCAGGCCCGCTTCGGCAAGGATGCGGTCCAGTTCGGCGGCCGCCTCAGCGGGAGAAGGTGCAACAACAGTCGTTTCGACCGTGACGGTTTCGACTTCGATGACGTTTTCGTCGACGAAACGGACAGTGGTTGACCCATCGGAAACGGTTTCAACCGGAACCGGCGTTTCGCTGACCGCTTCAGCCCGAATGGTTTCTGCCGTGTCGACTTCAGTGATGACAGGGGCATCGGCCGCTTCAACCGGTTCAGCCACGTCAGGGGTCTGGCGTTTTTCCGTGTCTTCCGTTTCGGCCTTGACAGCGGCCGCGGGTTCTTCGTTAACGTTTTCGATAACGACGGCGTCTTCAACCGGCACTTCTTTCACTTCGGCTTCGGTTCCGGTTCCAGTGGCTTCCGAATCCTCACGGTTTGCATGACGGCGTCTTGGATTGGAACGGCGTCCATCACGGCGTGCAGGCGCTTCTTCGGTGGAACCGGCTGCCGCGTCAGTCTGTTCCGTCGTTTCGGACATTTCCGGAGCTTTCACTTCCGATGCCGTTTCACCGCCAGCGGATTCAGGGGCGGCCTGACCCGATGTGGATTCATCCGCCTGTTCCATCGTTTCGCTGTTCTGGTCACGACGGTTGCGGTTGCGACCACCACGACGACGGCGACGGCGGGTGTCTTCTTCACCGGCAGGACGTTCTGCCGACTCGTTTTCGATAACGGCTTCCGTTTCGGTGGAGATAATCTGGACAACTTCGGAAACCGGAACGAGTGCCCTGTTGTTCGGTTTGGCAACGGCTGTTGCCGGCGTTTCAGCCGTGTTGGCCGTTTCTTCGTTCCGCGCAGGTTTCCTGTCTTCCCGCTGACGGTCGTTCCTGTCGTTTCTCTGACGGCGTCCCCGTTTTGCGTTGGCTGTGTTGGCCGTTTCGCTTTCGTCCGTTTCCGGCGTTGCGGCTGTGGCTTGTGCAGCTGGCACAACCGGTGTACGGGCCTTGTCGTCGCGCTCATTGCGGCTGCGGTTCCGGTTCCGGTTGCGGTCGTTGTTCCTGCCGCCTTTACGGGCATTGTTTTTGGATGGTTTTTCGGCTGGTTCGGCTGGCGTCTCTTCCTTGCCGATTCCGAAAATGCCCAGCAACTTGCTGAAAAATCCCTGTTCCTGTGCAGCCGGTTTACGGTCGACGACAGGAGCGGCAGGCAGTCCGTCAGGAATGTTCTTGACCATCGCTTCCTGAACAGGTTTGACCGGCTCTTTCTGACGGGCTTCGAAACCCATGTCGATTTCGGTCTGTTCAGCCATCTTGTAGCTGAGCTGGGGTTCTTCCAGTCTCGGGTCATCATGCTTGATGCGTTCGAGCTTGTAATGTGGGGTTTCCAGATACTTGTTCGGGATCAGGACGATTTCGACCTTGTGACGGTTTTCGACCTTCATGATCTCGCCGCGTTTTTCGTTCAGCAGGAAGGCGGCGACGTCGACCGGAATCTGGACATGGATGACAGCTGAGCTTTCCTTCATCGACTCTTCCTCGATGATACGCAGGACCTGCAGAGCGGAAGATTCCGTATCGCGGATATGGCCGGTGCCGTTACAGCGCGGGCAGGTGATATGGCTGCCTTCGGACAGGGAAGGGCGCAAGCGCTGGCGTGACAGTTCCATCAGCCCGAAACGGGTGATCTTGTCCATCTGGACGCGGGCACGGTCATAATGCAGCGCTTCTTTCAGGCGGTTTTCGATTTCACGGCGGTTTTTCGCCGATTCCATATCAATGAAGTCGATGACGATCAGGCCGCCAAGGTCACGCAGGCGCAACTGTCGGGCGACTTCTTCTGCCGCTTCGCAGTTGGTGTTGAATGCGGTCGTTTCGATATCGGTGCCACGGGTGGAACGGGCGGAGTTCACGTCAACGGCGACCAGTGCTTCGGTATGGTCGATGACGATGGAACCGCCGGATGGCAGGGATACGACACGGGAATAGGCCGTTTCGATCTGGTGTTCGATCTGGAAACGGGAGAAAAGGGGCACGTCGTCACGATAGCGTTTGACGCGGTTGACCATGTCGGGCATGACATGGCTCATGAACTGGCGCGCCTGTTCGTAGATTTCGTCCGTATCAATCAGGATTTCACCGATATCCGGCTGGAAGTAATCACGGATGGCACGGATGACGAGGGATGATTCATGATAGATCAGGAATGCACCCGGAGCGGAGCTGCCTGCGCCTTCAATGGCATTCCAGAGTTGCAGGAGGTAGTTCAGATCCCATTGCAATTCCTCGACGCTGCGGCCAATACCGGCTGTACGGGCGATGATCGACATGCCCGGCGGCACTTGCAACTGGTCCATCGCTTCGCGCAGTTCCTGGCGTTCCTCGCCTTCAACGCGACGGGAAACTCCGCCTCCCCGTGGATTGTTCGGCATCAGGACCAGATAGCGGCCGGCCAGTGAAATGAAGGTGGTCAGGGCGGCACCCTTGTTGCCCCGTTCTTCCTTTTCGACCTGGACCATGACTTCCTGGCCTTCTTGCAGGGCTTCCTTGATGGCGGCGCTTCTGACGTCGACGCCGTCCTTGAAAAGGGCACGGGCCACTTCCTTGAATGGCAGAAAAC
>JAEYIG010000174.1 GCA_023409175.1 Pseudomonadota bacterium | reverse complement strand
ATGGAACCGCACCAAAGAATGTTTTATACCCTGTCGGCAATGGATGAATTGACCAATGAACTTCATCACAAGATTTTTGAAGCCGTCCAGGTACAGCGCGTCAATCTGAGAACGGATGAACAGATTTTCAATTTTGTCGAAAAAAACGGGATCGACCGGAAGAAATTTGCGGAAATGTACAATTCTTTCTATGTCAGGATGCTGGGCAACAAAGCGGTTGAGATGCAATCCACCTACGAAATCGAGGGTGTCCCCATGATCATTATCGACGGGAAATATCTCACTTCTCCCGCGATCGTCAGCTCCGGGAACCAGATGGACCTGACAGAACAGGAAATGCATGTCCAGACGCTGAAAGTCATGGATGCTCTTGTGGCAAAGGCCCAAAAGGAAAAAGCGGCAACCAGAAAAGGGGCAAAAAGGACAAAATAGGAAATTTCACCTCTCCCTTCTGTACTCATATTTCCCGAGGCCTTTACGATGTAAAGGCCTTTTTTCCAGGTTCTTCTCTCCGCTCTTGTTCCCTGTTGAAAGTCCAATCAATTTAAATCAGTTTTTCTTCCATTAATCTTTGTACAATTGCTTTTTATATATTGTTTTTTTAAGCGTCGAACGATTAAACTTGTGGTTTTGACTAGTTCGTCCAACTTTCTTTTTTTATGAGATAAATCGATGGAAAACAAAGACAATCATTCGGACAATTCTCTTTTCCATATGGAGATTCTTGAGAACGAATTAAAATCCTCCTCCAACATCGTCCCACCCAAGACGGTTCTTGAAGGATGGATAAAGGGACTTGATGAACTCAGGAAAAAAGACAATGCTGCCCAGAGTTCTGCATTCGTTCACGACATTCTTGAAAAGCTGCTCGGATATGATACGAAAGCCATTGAACTGAATACCGCGTCCGACCGTTTCTTTGATGTTTTCATAAAAAACACGATCGCCGGCGAAACGGTTGCCGCCGTCAAACTTGTCAATGGTTTCGGCATTTCTTCCGATCAGGAAAAGAACTTTCTCGAAAATGCATGGAAAAACGACGAAGTATCGAAAAGCGGATATTACCTGCTGAGCAATCTGAACGAAATCAGGCTTTATCCCGTTTCACGCAAGGAGAAAAGCTTTGAACGTTTCAATCTGACGGACTTGCTGTCAGACGATGTAGCCTTTACACGTTTCTATCTGCTGATGAACGCCGACAGCCTGACATCGGGCAAGACGGCAAAATGGTTGCATGAGAGTGCCGTAAAAATATTGCACGATAAATTGACGGGAACCTATCCGACTCTGAAGGAAATGTATGGCGCCGTGTATCATGGCGTAACAACCGGACTGGATGAGGCTTTCATCGTCGATGAAGCGACGAAAACAAAGCTGATTGAAGAAGATGCCCGCTCGGCTGACATCCTGAAACCATTTGCCGAAAAACAGGATATCGACAAATGGGCAACCGACAACCGTTCCCTCTGGCTGATTTATACACCGGAAAACCTCTACAATATCGACGGATATCCGGCTATCAAAAAACATCTTGAAGCATTCAGGGACAAGCTGGAAAAACGTCCCGGCAATCAGAAATGGTATGAGCTTCAACATGCCGGTGCCCATCCCGAAAAGATGTTCCAGCAAAAACTCGGTTTTGCGAATGAATCGGTCAACCCGACCTTTTCGATCGACAAATCAGGTGACGTGTTCGGGAAGGACGGTTTTTACACAACCGAGTCCGATTACTATCTTGTCGCCCTGCTGAACTCTTCCCTTTTCTGGTACCTGATCAGACAGAATTCCGTCAAAAAGCCCGATGACACATATGAACTGACGGCCAGCCATATCGAAAACCTGCCGATTCCGGATGCCTCCGGACTGGTCAGGGGGAGAATGGGGCAATTGTCCGATTACTGTCAGGATACGGTTCAGACACGAAATGATCTGGTCAAACATTTCCGCGGGATGACTGCATTCAACCTGCTTCCTGAAGGCCTGGCATCCAAACTGACGCCAAAACTCCACAACTGGTTTGCGCATGAATTTGACGCTTTCCGTTCTGAAATAAATGCCTCTTTCAATACGGATATTGCGGAAGATGATATTCAGTTATGGAACGATTATTTCTATCAGGAGAGAAAAAAGGTATTCGAGCTGAATGCAGATATTGCCCATGCCGAATATGAAATAGACCATCTCGTATATGAACTTTTCGGACTGACACGGGATGAAATCGACCTGATCGAACGTTATTGATGTCCCAAAAGGGTGTTGAAGTGAAGTCTTACTTCACTTCAACACCCTTTGCCTGCAAATCGGCATGGTAACTGGACCGGACCATTGGACCGATTGCGGCATGCGCAAACCCGAGCTTGTCGGCGATCTGACGGAATCTTTCGAATGTCGACAGTTCCACATACCTCAGGACAGGCAAATGGCTGGAAGAGGGCATCAGGTATTGGCCTATCGTCAGCATGGATACTCCATGCATTCTCAGGTCTTCCATGACTGCAATGATTTCCTCATCCGTTTCACCGAGCCCGACCATCAATCCCGATTTCGTCGGAACATCAGGGCATCTTTCGCCAAAGGCTTTCAGGAGATTCAGCGACATGGAATAATCGGCACCCGGCCGCGCCTGTAAATAAAGGCGGGGAACGGTTTCGAGATTGTGATTGAAAACATCCGGAGGATTCTGGCAAAGGACAGCAAGGGCCTTGTCCAGTTTATTCCTGAAATCCGGCGTCAGTATTTCAACCCGTGTGAGGGGAGACCGTTCCCTGATCGCCTTGATGCATTCCGCAAAATGGGCAGCCCCTCCGTCACGTAAATCATCGCGGTTGACCGACGTGACAACAACATAAGCGAGGCCCAAAGTCGAAATGGTCGTTGCCAACCGTTCAGGTTCCTGTATATCGAGCGGATCGGGTCGGCCATGCGCGACGTCACAAAAAGGACAGCGCCGGGTACAGCGGTCTCCCATCACCATGAACGCGGCTGTCCCGTTACCGTAGCATTCTCCGCGATTGGGACAACTTGCTTCATCGCATACGGTAACCAGTTCCTGCTGCTTCAGCAGGTTCTTGACTTCATGAAAATGGGATGAATAGGAACCGGCCCTGACTCGAATCCAGCCCGGCTTGGGCAATTTTTCCGCCGGCACGATCCTGATGGGAATCCTCGCCGTTTTCTCTGCCCCTTTTTGCCGGACAGGGTGTCCATTTGATGAAGAAAGTTTATCTGAATCTTTGTCTGGCATTTCCTGACTCCAACGTACCTGTTTTATAGTTCGTGCTGCAAACCCAGTCGTCTGGACAAGGCAACAACCAATGCCATCTGAACGTCTTCAAGACGGCAATCGACTCCCATTGATTTCAGGTCCGTTACTGCAAGACCGGCATAACCGCACGGGTCTATCCATGTGAAGGGGAGAAGGTCCATGGCGACGTTCAATGCAAGGCCATGATAAACGGTTCCATTACTTTTGACCTTAAGCCCAAGCGCCGCTATTTTGGCGCCCTGATTGTCTCCGTATTCCTGTCCGGTCGGGATATATATCCCCGGGGCGCCAACTCGCCGTTCTCCGGTGACATTGTAGAGCGCAAGCACGTCGATGACAGCCTCCTCAATCCGTGAAACCAGTTCGCGTACCAGCAATTTGTTGTGGAAACGGCGCCGTAAATCGACAAGCGGATAAATGACAGCCTGTCCAGGCCCATGATAAGTGACTTCACCACCACGGTCCGTCTGGATGACCGGCACCTGATGTGCATCCAGTACATGGGAAACATCTGCAGCCTGCCCGAGGGTGAATACAGGATCATGCTCCACAAGCCATATCTCGTCAGGCGTATTCCGGTCACGGTCGTTCGAAAACCGGAGCATTTCCTGGAAAACGGCCTCGTACGGCATACGCCCAAGCTGTCTGATCACCGCTGACGTAGCGGTCTCATCCGGCAGACAGGTGTTTTCCATCAATGTCCCAATCCTGCCAAGATTAAAGGACGACCTTGACCATTGGATGGGAAGACAGGGCTTTGTACAAATTATCCAGTTGCTCCCGACTTGTTGCCTTGACGGTTGCCGTAAGACTCAGGTAATTCCCCTGTGCTGAAAGGCGCATGCCCAGTGTAGCGGCATCGAAAAGCGGATCATGCAAACGGATGACGTCCGCCATTGTCTGGGCAAAATCGTCATGTTTTTCGCCCATTATCTTGATCGGGAAATCACAAGGATATTTGATGGGATCTTCATTGCAACCACAGCTCATAATGGACTCCTTCTATTTGAACCACAACCGGATAGTATCCCAGATTATGCCCAGGAAACTGGCGACATTGATCTGCTCCAGCGCAACCACGGGCAACTCGGCAACAACTTTGTCACCCACCAGGACTTTCAGTACACCCACCTGCGTTCCTTCATTGATCGGCGCAATGAGTGGATCATTACGTTCCAGGACCGTTCTCAGCTCGGCTATCCGGCCTTTCGGCACCGTCACATACGTATCGACATTAAACCCGATATCGACATCACTACTTGATCCTTTCCATACTTCAGGCGACGCCACAACCTGATTTTTTTCATACAACCTGATCGTATCGAAATTCTGGAATCCCCAATTGAGCAACTTGAGACTTTCCTGTGCCCGTGCCTGATCGGAAACGGCGCCAGTGACGATAGAGAGCATACGGCGTTCACCAAGGACACTGTCCCGTCTGGCTGACGCTATCATGCTGTCCCGTACGCTGGCAGAAGCGACAAGGCCATCGACCGTTGAATCTACCCATAAAAGCCGGTTTGGATTACGCTGGGTGATTTTATTGAAGGTAAATTCCCGCACTGAAAAATTGGGATAATAATCGGGAAAATCGCGGATCAGATTGACGGCCACGATGGATAAATCACCCGGAGTCGAATAACTTTCCTTTTCGGCCGATTCATAAGGATGCGTAAAACGGGTCGATTTCATCCCCAGACGGCCTGCTTCACGGTTCATCAGGTCGACAAACGTCTTTTCATCTCCCGATACCGCCAGTGCGAGTGCCAATGAAGCATCGTCACTTCCCTGAACGATCAGTCCGTGAATGAGTTGCTGTACCGACACTGAACTGCCCGGTTGAAGAAACATTCTCGGACCGCTTGACTTCATCTCGCCGATTTCGGTACTGACGGGAATCGGCTGTTCAAGACTTAGTTTTCCATCCCGCAAAGCCCCGAAAACCAGATAAGCCGTCATCAATCGCGCGGGAGTTCCAGCCCTGATCCGATCCTGGGTATTATTGGATGCCAGGACCTGATTGCTGACGACATCGAGCAGGACCCAGGATCTCGACGTCAATGTCGGCGAAGAAACTCCAGCGGCATGGACATTGAAAAGAAAACACCAGAAAAACAGAAATAAAACGACAAACTTGCTTTTTTTCATGAAAATACTATTGCGAACCGGTTACCGATTCTTGCAGCCTCAGACTTATTGATGAAAAACGGTAGTGATGATATTACGAATATGGTGCAACTTGTGATTGAAAAGATGGTCTGCGCCGGCAACCACAACAACAGACAAATCCTGTGGACGTGCCCAATTGAAAACATCCGGCAAAGGAACGACCTCATCCAGTTCACCGTGAATCAGCAGGGTATTGGCAGGGACAGAATCGACAGCCCATTTTCCGGCTGTGGCGCTGACAAAGACCATTTGCCGTGGCGGCCGACCATCTGCCGCCATTTTCTGCTGAAGTCTGGACTGGACATAGGTACCGAATGAAAATCCACCCAGGACAACCGGCAAGTCAGGGTATTGGTTTTGGATATGTTCCAGAAGAACCGCCATATCGTCCATTTCGCCATTCCCGAAATCGTGAGCGCCTTCAGACTGGCCGACTCCCCGGAAATTCATGCGCACAGAGATATAGCCCAGTCCGATAAACGTTCTGGCAATCATCTGGACCACCTTATTGTCCATCGTTCCGCCATAGAGTGGATGGGGATGAGCGATCAACACAATGCCGACAGGTTCCGTTTTGGGCATATCCAGTGCGCACTCCAGTTTTCCAGCCGACCCTGTTACAAAAAACAATTGAGTGTCTGCATTCATTAAATCACCTCAAAAGGTTGATCTGTACATTGGAGAACTTCCCCCTGATAAAAAAGGAAAGCGGTTTCATGTTAATAATTCCAGAGTGACTTGTAAACCAGACCGGACAGCACTTCAAAAAACGAAAAAAAAGATTCCCTTCAGCCTGCTGTTACATTGAAACGACCATCCAGTTCAGGATATCGGCAATGACCGCATCGGTCGCCTGAGCCATTGCCCTCACGCCCCCGGCAGCATCTGCTGTCGCGGACGGAATATCGCGGGTAAAACTTTTCTGTGCGATCAGGTCCTTTCCCCTGAACAGTGACGCTCTCAGGGAAACGTGCCCGATACTGGCCGACGGGCTGGTGAAATGCTGACCGAAATCCTCGATATACACCCGCAAGGTCAGGGTAGGGGAAGTCGTTCTGTATCCCGAAACGGTACTTCCGCCCGAAGCAAGATACGTGTCCAGCCGGTTCTTGAAGAGTTTTGCCGGTGTCGTGTTCCAGCTGCTTTCCGTATAAAACCGTACCTGCTGGTCATTGACGTAATTCAGGCGGTAATACATGAGATTTTCGCTCATCCATTCAGGCGAATGGACTCGTGTCCTGATGACAGGCATGTTATCCGGCAAATGAACCAGATTGTTCGTTTTCAATGGCCCGAAATCATACAAGGTTGCAGGAGGCCGGCCATCTCCCAAAGCGCAGGCGCCCAGAAGAAAAACACTCAATATGGCGGCAATGAAAAGTCTGAACTGTTTAGTCATCACGTTTCCCTAACTCAGGTAATGTCTTATTTTCCGTTAGAATTGAATCCAGGTTCTCCGGGTCCAGGCGCAGGCCCTTTCGCCCCGAACAACAAGCCGGATGGCCTCTGTTTGTATTGTTCCAGAACCTTGTTCACGTTGTACAGGGTCGTTTTCGCGTCCTCGGCCAGCGTATCGAGTCGATGGACCGTATCGCTATCGACGTCACTTTCCATCAGGGCATTCGCTTTCTGTGTCAACGCCTTGACGTCTTTTGAAGCTTCGTTAATCGAAACAAGCGCCTTTCTGGCTTCCTCAGTCGTTTCGGGCAACTGATTGACAGTCGGCTCAAGTCCTTTTCCAACTTTTTCCCAGGCGGCCGCCGCTTTGCTTATGTTTTCGAAACTCCGGACCATTGTCTCCCGGTTCTTTTCATTGAAAAGGACGGTCAGCTGATTGGATACACTTTGCACCTGCTTCAGGATATCCAGTCCACGTTCCTGCAATTCATTCAACAGGCTTGAGCGCAATTCAACGTGTGCCGGATTTTCCGCTGATGTAACCAGTTTTACATCACTCGTTTCATCATCATTCAACTCAATAGAGGCGATCCCGGTCACTCCCTGATAAGTGAGCGTCGCATAAGTCGATTCCGTCATCGGCGTAGTTTCCTTGACCTCGAAATAAATCAGGATTTCACCCGGTTCTTTTGGATTGAACTGGATATTGGTCACCTTTCCCACATCCATACCGCGGAACCGGACAGTCGCCTGAGGATTCAACCCGGGAATCGACATATTGGTTGCGATCATATAGGGCATCTTGACCGTTCTGTCCATATTGAGAAACCAGACGATCAACAAAGCCGTTGTCACCAGGCAAACTGTAAATAATCCTGCTATGAACGCATGAGATTTATTTTCCATCATTCCCTCTTTTATTCATTTCGGCATATAACTTCGGCAATGCCTCGATTACCTTGCTGCCCCGTTTACCCAAAAAGAAATCCTCGATAAACGGATGCCTGACTTTCAATACCTCTTCCGGAGGACCGCTTGCGATGACCCGTTGGTCGGCCAACACCGCTATTTGAGTCGATAATTCCAGAATAGTGTCCAGATCATGCGAGACCATCACGACAGTCAATCCCAGCTCATCGTGCAATCCCTGAATGAGGTCGACAAAACTGTCGGACAAAGCCGGATCAAGTCCTGCAGTCGGTTCATCCAGAAAAAGCAGGTCTGGCTCCAGCGACAGTGCCCGTGCCAGAGCGACCCTTTTCACCATCCCCCCCGACAAGTCCGACGGCATTTTGATGGCGTCGTTTGGAGTCAGTCCGGCCATCTGGAGTTTTAACAGCACCGCATCCGTTATCAGCGATTCCGGCAAACCCCTCAATTCACGCAACGGTAAAGCGACATTGTCGAAAACGGACAATGCCGAAAACAGGGCTCCCTGCTGAAACAGGACACCCCATTTGTCATCCAGTTTCCTCATCGTAGCGGCATCCGCTTTTTCAATGTCGATGCCCAGAACTTTCACCGTACCGCGCGCCGGTTTCTGAAGACCCAGAATTTCACGCAACAGGGTGGTTTTCCCCGAGCCGGATCCTCCGACAATCGAAACGATTTCTCCCCGCCTGACTGTCAGATCCAGATCCTTGTGAACGACATGACTCCCGAACTGCGTCCACAGTCCGCGAATTTCGATAGCGATGTCTTCTTTTGCCTCCATCAGAATCCCACTCCCTGAAGAACAATGGCGAAAATGGCATCGGCCAGAATCACGACAGTAATGGACGTCACCACGGAACGGGTCGTTCCTTCACCGAGACTTTCGGTATTCGGTTTGATTTTGAGGCCGTAGTAACAGGCAATCAACGCAATCAGAATGCCGAACACATATCCTTTCCCGACACCGATCCAGAAATTGGCGATTGGAACGGCATCCGGAAGCGCAGCCAGAAAATACGACATCGACAATCCGATTTCAAAACTGCCCGCCAACATGCCCCCGAAAAGGGCGACAATATCCGTCCAGATAACCAGAAGCGGCATGACGACGGACAAGGCGATCACTTTGGGCATGATCAGGCGAAA
>JAEYIG010000135.1 GCA_023409175.1 Pseudomonadota bacterium | reverse complement strand
CTGCGGCCAATCGCAATCGCCAGATTTTCCTCGTCGACGATCACATCCATGGCATGTTTGTCTTCGTCAACCACAATGGAACTGACGTTGGCCGGAGCAAGCGCACCGATAACAAACTGTGCCGGATCTTCAGACCACAAAACGATATCGACACGTTCGCCGCCCAGTTCGCCGGTAACGGCCTGAACGCGGGAGCCGCGCATACCGACACAGGTACCGATCGGATCAATACGCTTGTCACTGGTATATACCGCTATTTTCGCACGAACGCCGGGATCGCGTGCGGCTGATTTGATTTCGAGGAGGCCCTGTTCGATTTCCGGCACTTCCAGTTCAAACAGCTTGACGATGAATTCAGGCGCCGTACGTGACAAAATGACCTGAGGGCCGCGGGCTCCGCGTTCCACACGCAGGATATAGGCACGGACACGATCGCCAACACGCAGGTTTTCTTTCGGGATCATCTGTTCGCGTGGCAGGCGTGCTTCAACCTTGCCGGATTCGACAATGGCGTCACCCCGTTCCATGCGCTTGACCGTACCGGTCACAAGCGAATCGCCGCGATCCAGAAAGTCCTGCAGGACCTGTTCACGTTCAGCATCACGAATACGTTGCAAAACGATCTGTTTCGTATCCTGTGCGAAGCGACGGCCCAGATCAATTGATTCGATAGGGTCTTCGATGTAATCGTCGACCTCGATATCGGGAAACTGTTCCTTGGCTTCAAAATACAGCATTTCCTGATCCGGCAGTTGCAGACCGGCTTCATCCGGCACCACGTGCCAACGACGGAAAGTTTCCACTTCCCCTGTAGTACGGTCGATACAAACGCGGATGTCCGCGTCACCGGGATAACGTTTTTTCGTAGCAAGGGCCAAAGCATGCTCAAGCGCGCCCAGGACGATTTCCTTGTCAACGTTCTTTTCGCGCGCCAGCGCATCAACCAATTGCAGAATTTCGAGACTCATGCTTTACGGCTCCTAAAATTCACCTGCGGCACCAAATGTGCCTTATCTATATCAGCGATTGTAAAATGCAAAACGGAATTGTTATCTTTGTCTTTCCCCTCGAACTCCAGAGCCAGT
Organism: Pseudomonadota bacterium; assembly: GCA_023409175.1. Taxonomy (GTDB): domain Bacteria; phylum Pseudomonadota; class Gammaproteobacteria; order Burkholderiales; family Burkholderiaceae_D; genus Oxalobacter. The sequence goes on along the minus strand of JAEYIG010000135.1, from coordinate 2,356 downwards.
TCATCTCCTTCAGGCTCCAGCAGAATTCCCTGGAAAGTCTTTCGATTTGCCATTCCCGTAACCGGTTTGCGCAGTTTGACATGCGCCTCCATTCCAACAAAACGAACAAAATCGGCGAATTTCTTCAAAGGGCGGTCAAGACCGGGAGAGGAAACTTCCAGCCTGTCGTAATCGACATCCTCAACCATCAGCACATGCGACAACTGACGGCTGACCTTTTCACAATCCTCGAGCGAAATATTGCCGCGATCGGCCTCTTCAGCCTTGAAATCGATATAAATACGCAACAGGTTACCCTGCGCCCTTTCCAGATCGACCAGGTCATAGCCACAACCGTTTACCGTTTTTTCAATCAGTTCCTGCAACAAAATCCGCTCCCGTTTCTATTCATTCGAATTTCCCCTGAAATCAAGGAAAATCATGTTGTTAGTGGCACTACGGATCGAAAAATGAAAAAAAAATGGGCTAAAGCCCATAATCAAAATTCAAAGCGCCAGCACCATCCAAAAAATGGACGAAACCGTTATAAGTTGCTCATTATATATAAATTATGGCCATTCCGCAATCCGCCAGAACAGGAATTCCAATAATATCAATGAGTAAGCCCTCCAGAAAGAAAACCTTTCGATATTAGACCGTCCTGAAATGCGGCCTGGAGGCGGCATGAATACAGGAAATTTGCCTTATACTCGCCTTTTTGCCACAGACTGCCCTGACATCGTTTCAAAAGTGACGGTTCTTCTTAATCCTTCTCAAAAAGACGGGGCCGACCTTTTGCGTATCGCTACGAAAACGGTAAAATCGGACGGTTTTATCTATTGATCGGGAATTTTCCGGCAAAAAACAGATGGAGTTTTGGAACAGACACGAATATGGCTCTTAAAGAAACCAGTTACAGCGAAGCCTCGATCAAGGTCTTGAAAGGACTTGAACCGGTACGTCAGCGTCCGGGAATGTATACCCGTACGGAAAACCCGCTTCATATCGTGACTGAAGTCATCGATAACGCATCCGATGAAGCGATAGGCGGTTATTGCAAAAACATTGATGTGACCCTGAATGCGGATGGCAGTATCAGTGTCGAAGACGACGGACGCGGCATTCCGGTCGGGATGCATCCTGAAGAAAAAATCCCGACGGTCGAAATCGTCTTCACACGTTTGCATTCCGGCGGCAAATTCGCCAAGGGCGGCGAAAGCGCTTACGCATTTTCCGGTGGACTGCATGGTGTCGGCGTGTCGGTGACCAACGCCCTGTCCAAAAGAATCGAAGTCACTGTCTGGCGCGACAAAGAGGTACACCAGATCGCCTTTACGGACGGTGAAGTGACGGAACCGCTGACTTCACGCCCGATTGCGCGGGGAGAGAAAAAATCGGGGACCAGAGTCACCATCTGGCCGGATTCGAAATACTTCGACTCCATGACGATCCCCCTGGCAGAGCTGAAACACCTGCTGCGCTCCAAAGCCATCCTCCTGCCGGGCGTACACGTCGAACTGCACAATGAAAAAAACGGAGAGACCGAAACCTGGCATTATGAAAACGGCCTGCTCGGCTATCTTACCGAAGCTCTGGAACTGACGACAGGCGAAGAAACGGTCATCCCGCTTTTCGAAGGCGAACATTATGCCGATCAGGAAAATGAAGGGTTTGCCGATGGGGAAGGCGCCGCTTGGGTGATTGGCTGGACACCCGAAGGCCCATTGATCCGCGAATCCTTTGTCAATCTCATTCCGACCACGGCAGGTGGCACGCATGAAAGCGGCCTGCGCGACGGGCTGTTCAATGCCGTCAAAAGCTTTACCGAAATCCACTCCCTGCTGCCCAAAGGCGTCCGTCTCCTGCCGGAAGACGTTTTCGCACGCGTCTCCTTCGTCCTGTCGGCCAAAGTGCTTGACCCCCAGTTTCAGGGACAGATCAAGGAACGCCTGAACTCGCGTGACGCCGTCAGGCTGGTATCGCATTTCGTCAAACCGGCTTTTGAGACATGGTTGCACCAAAACGTCGAATATGGCCGCAAACTGGCTGAACTGGTCATCAAGCAGGCGCAATCGCGAATGCGGCAACTGCAGAAAGTCGAAAAGAAAAAATCCTCTGCCGTCGCCGTTCTTCCCGGCAAACTGACCGACTGCGAATCCCATGACATCAGCCGGAACGAACTCTTTCTCGTCGAAGGCGATTCGGCCGGCGGTTCGGCCAAAATGGGACGCGACAAGGAATTTCAGGCTATCCTGCCATTGCGCGGCAAGGTCCTGAATTCATGGGAAACCGAAAAAGACCGGCTGTTTGCCAATCAGGAAATCCACGATATCTCGGTCGCCATCGGCGTCGACCCGCACGGTCCCGCCGATGATCC
>JAEYIG010000037.1 GCA_023409175.1 Pseudomonadota bacterium | reverse complement strand
TAAAAGAGATGCTGGCCGAAGGTTTCAATCCCAATACGCAGGAGCAGGAACGGGGCGATACCCCCCTGATCATGGCGATGCGGGAGAATTCAATGGATGTGATGGGACTTTTACTCGCTGACAAGAGGACAGACCCGGACATTGAAGCGTTCAATGGGGACAATGCACTCATGATCGCCGCATATAACGGAAACGAAAAAGCGGTCAGGGCGCTGCTCGATCACGGTGCCAAAGTCAACAAGGATGGCTGGACACCGCTTCATTATGCGGCGGCCAACGGCAATGAGAAAATCGTCAAAATGCTTCTGGACAGGGATGCCTCGGTCGATGCCGTTTCACCGAATGCCACGACACCGATGATGATGGCGGCACGAGGCGGCCATATTTATGCCGTCAAACTCATTTATGATGCCGGTGCCGATCCGACCATCAAGAACCAGCGTGGCTATACGGCCAGCGATTTCGCGAAGGAAAACAAGAATTCCAAAATCGTCGAAGGCCTGCGTTTCCTGATCGACAGGGAAGCCGAACTGGCTAAACGCAGGAACGTAATGCCGCAGTTCCCGTTCTGAGCCATCCGCTCGAAGCGGATCAGGAGCGGACGCGTTTCTTGTTTGGCGTCAGGACAGTGGGCATCGCTTTCGGGAAAGTCGCAGGGAAATCCGAATTGTAGTGAAGCCCGCGGCTTTCCTTTCGGAGCAGCGCGCTTTCCACGATCATGGACGCCACGTCGACCAGGTTGCGCAACTCCAGGAGGTTATTGCTGATGATGAAGTTCGCGTAATATTCGTCGATTTCTTCTTTCAGCAACTGGATTCGCCGTTGCGCCCGTTCAAGACGTTTCGTCGTCCGGACGATACCGACATAGTTCCACATGAAGCGCCGCAATTCATCCCAGTTGTGGGAAATGACGACTTCCTCGTTGGCATTCGACACGCGGCTTTCATCCCATGCCGGCAGGATATGGAAAGGCTCTTCAGGCAGGCTGGCGATATGTTCGGCTGCCGTTTTCCCGATGACCAGGCATTCCAGCAATGAATTGCTGGCGAGCCGGTTGGCGCCATGCAATCCGGTACAGGCCGTTTCTCCGACTGCATACAGGTTTTTGATGTCGGTGCGGCCTTTGGTATCGGTAACGACGCCGCCACAGGTAAAGTGCGTGGCCGGGACGACAGGAATCGGTTCTTTCGTGATATCAATGCCGAGTTCGAGGCATCGGGCATAAATGGTCGGGAAATGCGACTTCAGGAATTCCGGGTCCTGATGGCTGATGTCCAGATGGACATAATCCAGCCCGCGTTTTTTCATCTCGAAGTCGATGGATCGGGCAACGATGTCACGCGGCGCCAGTTCGGCACGTGGATCGTGTTCCGGCATGAAACGCTGGCCACCCTCCATGCCTGAATCGGGTGGCAGCTTCAGCAAACCGCCTTCACCCCGGACGGATTCGGAAATCAGGAATGACTTTGCATAAGGATGGTAAAGGCAGGTAGGGTGGAACTGGACGAATTCCATATTCGACACCCGGGCACCGGCACGCCAGGCCATGGCCACCCCGTCACCGGTCGACGTGTCCGGATTGGTCGTGTAAAGGTAAACCTTGCCCGCGCCCCCGGTTGCCAGTACGGTATGACGGGCGGCAAACGTATGCACGACGCCTTCGTCTTCATTCAGGACATAAAGGCCGTAACATTCAAGAGGCTGCTTGTCTTCATACAGCTTGTCGGACGTGATCAGGTCGACGGCAAAATGGTTTTCGAACAGGTGGATGTTCGGCCGGCTGCGGATGATCTTTTCCAGTGTCTGCTGGACGACATGGCCGGTCGCGTCCGCTGCATGGATGATGCGGCGCTGGCTGTGGCCGCCTTCCCGGGTGAGGTGATAGCCCGTCTGGGTCGAATCATCCTTCGAAAAGGGGACGCCCTGACCGATCAGCCAGTCAACGGCCTCACCGCCATGCCCGACGATAAACCGGGTCGCTTCCTCGTCGCACAGGCCTGCACCGGCGGTCATGGTATCGGCCACGTGTTCCTCGATACTGTCCAGTACCGGGTCAAGTACGGCGGCAATGCCACCCTGAGCGAAATTGCTGGCGCTTTCCCATAAGGTTCGCTTGCAGATCAGCGCGATTTTAAACGTTTCGGGCAACCGCAAGGCAACAGAAAGGCCTGCCAGTCCACTACCGACAATGACAACATCAAAATTCATGGCTTTTTCACTGGATGGAATTGTTCGGATAACGTCACACTATATTCCATTGAAAACGATTCGTCATGTGTTTTGGGACTGAAACCGCCAATATTGGCCGTTGGCAAAAGGTTCAAGGGGATAATCCGTCCTGAACCATTGACCATCGGTCACGAAGAACGCCTTCCGGAAAGTATCCCGAACAGCAGGACGACGACCGCCGCAATCAGCAAAAGGTGAACGAACCCGCCCATCACATGCGTCGTGACCAGACCGAGCAGCCACAGAATGAACAAAATAATCGCAATCGTGTAAAGCATCTTCATCTCCCGGGAAGATTGTAAAAAAAAGACGAAAAACCAGTGTTCTATGGGAAATTCGACCGAAACTGGCGAAACCGGTTCCGGTCTGAAAACAGTAAACGTAAAATGGAAGAAAATTGTCAATCCTTGAACCTGTCCGCAAGGCATGCTGTTGACGATAGGCTGATTGACTGATTGAAGTTCCCGTCCGGTCACGGAAAAAATGGAATTAGCTGAAACGGGTTCGATTTCGTGTCGTGCACCTGCCGCGACAACCGCAAACTGATTTGAAGGAGGCGTTATGAAGAAACTGGGATTCATCGGCATGGGCAATATGGCATCGGCCATCCTTTTGGGCGCCGTCAAATCGGGATTTCTGAAAGGCGAGGACACGATTGCCTACGACCTGAACGCATTCAAGCTTGACCAGCTGAACAAGGAATGTGGCATGGCGAAAGCCGGTTCAGTGAAGGAAGTGATCGAAAACAGTGAAATCATCCTGATTGCCATCAAGCCGAAAGGCATCGAAGGGTTGCTTTCCGAAAACCGCGACGCACTGAAAGGCAAGACCCTCCTGTCGATTGCCGCGGGCTGGCAGTACAGCCGTTTGCGCCGGCTGGTCGATTCCTCGACCCACATCTGTGCCATCATGCCGAATACGCCTGCCATGGTAGGGGCTGGCATGACGATCATCGAGGCGACCAACGACCTGACGCCAAAAGAACTGATCTTTACGCGCAAGCTCTTCAAGAGCCTCGGTGAGGTCGAAGAACTGTCCAGCGACCTGATGGGCATTGGCGGTACCCTGTCGGGCTGCGGGCCGGCATGGATCTTCATGGTCATCGAAGCGCTGGCCGACGGCGCCGTGTATCACGGCCTTCCCCGTGACATCGCCTACAGGCTGGCGAGCCAGACAGTCATCGGTTCCGGCAAAATGGTGTTGGATACAAAACAGCATCCGGGCAAGCTTAAAGACGATGTCTGTTCACCGGGAGGCGTGACCATCCGTGGCGTGAAAGCGCTGGAAGAGGGTGGCTTGCGCATTGCCATGATGAACGCCGTCGATGCCGCATTCAAGAAACCGGACTGATATGGGAATTGTTATTGATGATGGCTGGAAAAAACATCCTTTCCAGCCGTTTTTGTTTTGAAAAATCTTTTTCGGGCATAAACAGTTGAAACGCTCTTTTTGTCCTTGAAGCACGAAACATGCGGATATGAAATCATGTCTTGCGTTAAACGGTCAAAACAGTCCAAACAGTATTCCATAAAACATATCGTTTCAGTCTTGCCTGTTACGGCAAGTCCGGCCTGTAAGAATGTTTTTTACGCCTCTTCCGAGTGCTCCACGATCAGCTGGACGCTTGTCCTGCCGTTGAACTCATTCGCATCGAGCCGGTAAGCCAGCCGTGCGCGACGGGGAAGCAGGGTGTTGTTGCCGAACTGGATGGCGGTGTAATGGTGGCCATTCCTTTCCAGTTGCAGCCGCAGGTGCTTTTCTTTCAGGACGCGCTGGTTGGTGATGGTGAATTCGTCGCAGAAGAGGGGAGGAGGAAACCCGTGTCCCCAGACCTGCGTATCCAGAAGGCCAATGAAGTCGAGGGTGAAACAGTCGTCATCCAGTGAGCCGTCGGTTTCGATAATCCTTTCAAGCTGGGTCTGGGTCAGCCATTCCTTCGCCAGTGTCTCGAAAGCTTCCGAAAAAACGTCAAACCCGTCGGGCTGCAATGTCAGGCCGGCTGCCATGGCGTGACCGCCGAACTGGACGATCAGGCCTGGATGGCGTTTCGCGATCAGATCCAGTGCGTCGCGCAGGTGAAATTCCGGGATGGAGCGGCCGGAACCGCGGATTTTCCCGTCCTTGTCACGGGCAAATGCCATGGCTGGCCTGAAATATTTTTCCTTGATACGGGACGCCAGGATACCGATGATGCCCTGATGCCAGTCTTCCGACAGGATGCTGATGGTCGCACGGTCCTGAGGATGGATTCTTGAAATCTGTTCCCGGGCTTCTATGCGCATGTCCGCCTCGATTTCACGCCGTTCGACGTTGATGCGGTTCAGTTCTTCCGCCATTTCAAGGGCTTTCGAACGGTCGTCCGTAATGAGGCATTCGATCCCGAGCGACATGTCGGAAAGGCGTCCAGCCGCGTTCAGTCTTGGCCCCAGCGTAAAACCGAGGTCGAAAGGGGAAGCTTTCCTGAAATCGCGTCCCGATACCTGAAACAGCGCTGCCATGCCGGGTTGCATGTTTCCTGCACGAATACGTCTCAATCCCTGAGCCACCAGAATACGGTTATTGGAATCCAGCTTGACGACATCGGCAAAGGTGCCAAGCGCTACCAGATCGAGCAACTGGTCCAGATGGGGCTGCGTCTTTTCATCGAACACTTTGCGACGGCGCATTTCAGCCCGCAAGGCCAGCAATACGTAAAACATAACGCCGACACCCGCCAGATTCTTGCTCGGGAAACTGCAATCGGGCTGGTTAGGGTTGACGACGATACAGTTTTTCGGCAATTCATCGCCGGGAAGGT
>JAEYIG010000181.1 GCA_023409175.1 Pseudomonadota bacterium | reverse complement strand
CGACTGCCTGTTTCATGACGCGAGCCGATTTGACGACCTGAGGCAGGAACATCTTGCCTTGTCCGAACAGGTCGCCGACCGCGTTCATCCCGTCCATCAAAGGGCCTTCGATCACTTCAATAGGCTTACCGCCTCTTTGGAACGTTTCCTGCAGGGCTGCTTCGGTGTCCTCAATAATGAAATCCGTGACACCATGCACGAAGGCATGAGACAGCCGTTTGTTGACAGGATCTTCCCTCCATTGAAGGTTTTCGCCCTCTTTCTTGGCACCGGACTGGAATTCACCGGCCACATCGATCAGGCGTTCAGTCGCATCTTCACGCCGGTTCAGAACGGCGTCTTCAACCCGCTCTCTCAACGCTTCGGGTATCTGATCGTAAACTCCCACCATGCCGGCATTGACAATACCCATTGTCATCCCTGCCGAAATGGCGTGGTAAAGAAATACCGTATGGATAGCTTCACGGGCAGGATTATTACCGCGCAAACTGAAGCTGACGTTGGAAACGCCGCCGCTGACCCGGGCATTGGGCAGGTTGTTCCTGATCCATCGGGTCGCTTCAATAAAGTCGACCGCATAATTGTTATGTTCTTCGATACCTGTCGCAATGGCAAAAATATTCGGATCGAAAATGATGTCTTCGGAAGGAAAGCCGATTTTGTCGACCAGCAGGTCATAAGCCCGTTTGCAAATGTCGATTTTGCGCTGGTACGTATCCGCCTGTCCTTTTTCATCGAATGCCATGACAATGATCGCTGCGCCGTAACGGCGGCAGAGTTTGGCATGATGGATGAATTCTTCTTCCCCGTTTTTCAGGGAAATGGAATTGACGATTGATTTACCCTGCAGGCATTTCAATCCGGTTTCGATCACTTCCCATTTGGAGGAATCGAGCATGACCGGAACCCGGGAGATTTCCGGCTCGGATGCGATCAGGTTCAGGAACCGTTTCATCGCATTGACCGAATCGAGCATGGCCTCATCCATGTTGATGTCAATGATCTGGGCACCGTTTTCAACCTGCTGGCGTGCGACGGCAAGTGCGTTGTCGTATTCCTCATTCAGGATCATCCGTGCGAATGCCTTGGAGCCCGTCACGTTGGTGCGTTCGCCGACGTTGACGAAAAGGGAGTCGTCATCGATCTTGAATGGTTCCAGACCGGACAGGCGCATGGCTGGCGGAATGGTCGGGATTTTCCTTGGAGGCAATGGTGCGACCGCTTTCGCAATGGCGCGAATATGATCGGGAGTCGTACCGCAACATCCTCCGACCACATTGATAAAGCCGCTTTCTGCGAATTCCTTGAGAAAGGCTGAAGTGTCTTCAGGCAATTCGTCAAATCCCGTTTCACTCATCGGGTTGGGCAAACCGGCGTTCGGATAAATACAGATATGTGTATCTGCAATACGCGACAGTTCTTCAACGTAAGGCCTCATCAATGCAGCACCCAGTGCGCAGTTCAGGCCAACGGTCAAAGGACGTGCATGGCGTATCGAGTACCAGAAAGCCGTAACCGTCTGGCCAGACAGAATCCGGCCGGAAGCGTCTGTCACCGTACCGGAAATCATGATAGGCAATTTCTTGCCGGTCTCTTCAAAAAACGAATCGATGGCGAAGAGGGCAGCCTTGCAGTTCAAGGTATCGAAAACGGTTTCGACCAGCAGAAGATCAATGCCTCCTTCGACAAGACCCCTGATTTGTTCCATATAAGCTTCAACCAGCTGGTCGAATGTCACGTTACGGGCACCCGGATCACTGACGTCAGGAGAGATTGATGCCGTTTTAGGCGTCGGGCCGATGGAACCGGCCACAAAACGCGGACGATCGGGCGTAGAATATTTATCGCAGATTTCACGGGCGATTTTTGCCGACTGCACATTCATCTCATAAACGAGGTGTGCCATGTGATAATCATTTTGCGCAATCGAAGTCGCGCCAAACGTATTGGTCTCGATCACGTCGGCGCCAGCCTTAAGATATTCCTCATGAATGGCGGAAATGATATGCGGCTGCGTCAGCGACAGCAGCTCATTGTTGCCCTTGACGAACAGTTGCCTGTCGCTCTCGGAAGCCGGAGGTACAAAATCGGCAAAACGGCCGTTCGGGCCACCCCGATAATCTTCTTCAGTCAATCCATAGCGCTGGATCATCGTCCCCATTGCGCCGTCGAGAACAAGAATACGGCGGGACATAATGTCACGAAGAAGGGCTTCTGTTGAGGTTTTTTCTATAAGGGTCATTTTATTAATGATAACTGTAATTTATTCCCGGAGAAGATCGCGTCAAAAACGGGGCAACAAGGTGAAAATTATACTGTAATCAAGGAGATCAGACGACGGGCGGCCTCATGTTGATTGTCCAAAGCCAATATCGTCAGATTTGGCCTATATAAAATGGCAAAAGGGTTTTACTTTTATATTTGATAAACGATATAAGAATTGATCGACCAGGAATGAAAAAATAGAGGTTTCCAGTCGGAAACTCGGTATGATGAGACTTTTTTGCAGTCTGTTACGGCAATACCGTCAACAATAAAATGAATAAAGTCAAAGGCTACCTTTATGGCTGTATTTCTTCCGCGACTTACGGGCTTGTGCCCCTGTTTACGCTGCCCCTGATGTCCCGCGGAATGCATTACGATAGCATCCTGTTCTATCGTTATTTTTTTGCGACCCTGTTTCTCGCAGCCATCCTGAAGCTATCCGGCAAATCATTCAAAATCGAACGTGCCGACATTCTGCCCCTCATGGGGCTGGGAAGCCTCTTTGCACTGTCGTCGCTGTTTCTTTTCATGAGCTATCTGTACATGGAATCCGGTATTGCCTCGACCATCCTGTTTTTCTATCCCATATTGGTCACGCTTATCATGGCCATTTTCTTCAGGGAGAAAATCACCTGGGCAACCGTTGCCTCCATCATGCTTGCATTCGTTGGAATCGGCTTGCTCTACAAAGGGGATAAAGGAATGCCTTTGAGTATGTTTGGCATATTCATCGTTTTCCTGTCCGCACTGGCCTATGCGCTTTACATCGTCGGCGTCAATAAAACACGGGTCAATACGATGGAAGGGGACAAACTGACGTTTTATGCCCTGCTCGTCGGAAGTGGCATATTCTTTGTCAAACTGAAATTCGGGACGAACCTTCAAATGATCTCAGGTTTGGAGTCATGGTTCGACGTGATCATGCTGGCACTCGTCCCGACCGTCGTATCGTGTGTCGCCATGGTTTGGGCCGTACATAATGTCGGATCAACCGTTACCGCCATTCTGGGAGCACTGGAACCGGTTACAGCGGTCTTTGTCGGCATCGTCGTGTTCAAGGAACCGCTTACCGTCAACATGGCCGTCGGGATATTGATGATCATCCTTGCCGTGACCGTCATCATTTTAGGCAAGTCCATCCAGAATATGTCTTTTGCCTCTCTGAAGGCGATGGCCAGCAGGATTATCAAAAAATAAATCCCATCCATATTCTTCAATGGATGGGATTTATTGAGTGCCGGATTTCAGATAATCATTCCAGCGACTTCAGCTTTTCTTCGAGCGATTGTGCATCCATTGCACCTGAGACACGCGTATTGTCCATGAAGAAAATGGCTGGAGTGCCCGAGACCCTGTACTTTTTCCCCAATTCTCGAATCTTTTCATTCGGGAAAGAACAATCTTCCGATGCCTTCGCAGGGGTTGTCCCGTTTATCATCCAGTCATCCCAGGCTTTTGCCGGATTGGCAGAACACCAGACATTTTTCGAAATCTCGACTGAATTTTCCGAGAGGATATTGTAGGGAAACACGTAAACCGTCACATTGTCGATTTCTTTCAGGGTATTTTCAAACTGCTTACAATAACGGCAGTTCGGATCGGAAAAAACGGCAATCGCCCGTTTCCCGTTCCCTTTCACTATTTTGATCGCCAGATCCTTTGGAAGGTCGTTAAAACTGACGGAACTGATTTGCCTGAGCTTGTTCTCCGTATAATTTTCCCTCGTTTCCAGATTCATGATTTCGCCGAGGAAAAGATATTGCGCCTGCTTGTCGGTATAGATGAGATTGCTTCCGACATGGACTTCATACAACCCCATATAAGGCGTTTTGACAATATCCTTCTTCTGGACATCCACACCAAGATAGTTTTGCAGACGCTGCTGAATTCTGGCTTCCGGAGAAGGGGCAGCCGCCTGGGCGGCGAAACAGAAAAAAGAGAGAAAAACAGGCAAAAAACACGGTGCAAACCGTTTGAAAAATTTGTTCATAAAAGATCCTTGAAGGGGAGTAGCATGAGTTTTACATCCATTTCAACGTGACTTGGAAACGTTCGAAACGATTTTTATCATAAATAGGAAGAAAGCAGGCAATCTTATATAATGAATAGCGACAAGATGTGCATTTTTTTTGTTACAATGCACGCTTCGCTGATGTAGCTCAGTTGGTAGAGCAACTGATTCGTAATCAGTAGGTCGGAGGTTCGACTCCTCTCATCAGCACCAAAAGATTATTTCAAGCCGTCCCAAGAAGTACATTAACCCGCATAAATTCAATGAGTTATGCGGGTTTTTTTGTGTCTGTCGTTCCGTAAAGTCCGATTCCGTCCGTTGACATCCACCCTGTTTGGGGGCACGATTGGGGGCATATTCTGGGCTTGCCCCCATTTTATTTTGAGGATGCCCCCAAAATTCCTTTCAAGGATGCCCCGATATGGCAAAGATCATCAAACCGCTTTCGCCCGTACAGGTCAGAAACGCCAAACCGAAGGACAAATCCTACAAACTGTTTGACGGCGGTGGCCTGTATCTGGAAGTCTTTCCGACAGGTTCACGGCTCTGGCGCATGAAATTCCGGCAGGCAAACGGCAAGGAAAGCCGCCTTTCGTTCGGGGCTTATCCCGACGTCTCGCTTGAACAGGCACGCCAGAAACGCGAGGAAGCCCGCAAGCTGAAAGCGGAGGGCATCGACCCGGTAGAGAACCGCAAGGAACAGCAGGCCGCAAAACTGGCACAGGTGGAAGCCGTCAGGGTTCAGGATGAGAACACCTTCGAAAAAGTCGCCAGACGACTGCATGCCAGCAAGGCAGGCCGGACAACTGACGACTACCGCAATACCATGTTGCGCCAGTTCGAACTCCATCTTTTTCCGGCCATAGGCCAGAAGCATATCGCCGACATTGAGGGAAAAGAACTGTATGGCCTCTTCAAGTCGGTAGCTGACAAGGTGAACAGCCGGGGCAAGCCCATGACCTATATGGCAAAGAAACTCTGCCAGTGGTCTGCCGAGGTTTACGATCTGGCGAATGTCGAGAACAGCAGCTTCAACCTGAATAACCCCTGTCGTTCGGTTATAAAATTTTTACCAAAGCATGAAACGGAACACATGGCCCGGATCGCCTTTGATGAACTGCCCCAGTTCATTCAGGCATTGCAAAACTATGGCGGTCATGTCCTGACGAAAGCGGCGATCTGGATGCTGTTATATACCGGTATGAGACAGACCAGCGTCCGCCATGCGCAATGGAGTGACTTCGACCTGAACAAGGGCATCTGGAACCGCAAGCCTGAAAAGTCGGACAGGGACATCCATATGATCCCTTTGCCGGTTCAGGCGGTGAAGATGCTGAATGACATCAAACCCCTGTCGCAGGACAATTCAGGAAACCTTGTATTCCCGAGCGTATTTGCCGGTCAACTGAAAATGAGTGAAGCGGCAATAGGGCAGGCAATCGAACGCATGGGTTTTGCCATGACGGGCCACGGTTTGCGTGGAGTAGTCAGCACGGGTTTGAATGAAATGGGCTTCAGTCCGCGACTGGTGGAAGTGCAGTTAGGCCACAAGAAAGGCGATGCCATCGAAGCGGCCTATAACGATGCCAAACACCTGAGCGACCGTTTGAAAATGATGCAGAAGTGGGCGGATTATCTGGAGCATATGAAAACAGGAGGGGCTATTTCTTTGAGAGTGGTTTGATGGGTTCGTTTTTTCAACCGGTTATATGACAATACAATGAAAATTAATGAAGTGTTATATAAAACAAATCACGTTCATTCCAAGAGTGAGAAATAAATGAATCAAGAATTAAACAACGAGCTTGATGATGAGTTCATCGATAAAATTACCGCCCCATTTTTTGAAATACTTCACGAAGAAGATGTCGAAAAAGTAAAAGAAGAATTCCATGCCATTCACAATAGGAAACATGACCCTCTTATATTGGAATTGATGCTTGCAAAGTCGCAGGTGGATTTGAAAACTACTTTTCAGCATTGGGAGCAATTCATTTCAAGTAATGAGCAGGTTGATTTGCTGATGATCGAAGCAACCAAATTAGAACATGATGGCACAGACAAAATATTGGAACATCTTATCCAAAAAGTGGAAAAGCTAACCCAAAAGCCAAAAGATATTGCAAGAAAAGGAGGCTTGGGACGAGCTGCAAAATATGATCGGCTCAAAGAAGAAACCATTCGATTGTATGAAAACCAGACCTGGAAAAATGCGGCAACTGCCGCTCTCGCCATTACTCCGCAAATCGTTGAAATGTCACGTAACGGAAATGGAGACTTGGCTCCCACTACGTCCAAGCCACTTGCATGGATCAGGGAATACATCAGAATGAAAACCACCTCGAGCTAAGCACAATGTACTTTTAACTTGGCAGGCTGCACAACGTGCCTGGTTGTGCTGCTTTTGGCAATTGTCTTGTTTTCTTAAAGTTTCACTTACCGCAATGATCGGTATACAACTTTATAGGAAACGACAATATGGAAACAATCTTGAGGCTTCCAGAGGTTCGAAAAAGAACCGGGTTGAGCAAATCCACAATATACAAACTCATCAAGATGGGAGAACTGAATCCTCCCATTCGGCTTGGCACGCGAGCTGTTGGATGGCTTGAAAGCGACATCACCCATTTTATAGAAGGCCGAAAACGTGTTGCCAATGTAAATTGTTCGATAAACAATGGCGG
>JAEYIG010000089.1 GCA_023409175.1 Pseudomonadota bacterium | reverse complement strand
ATCAGCAATACCTGTATCCATTCTGTGGCAATGAAAGAGAGCGGCCGAATATGGTCAATGTGATGGTTCCTCAAGGTACGGGTGGCGATGTCATTCGTAACGTCGTTACCGAGAAATGGCTTCCCGCATTGCACAAACACAAGCCGGAGATGATTTTCATCTCTGCCGGTTTCGATGCCCACAGGGATGATCCTCTTGGGGACATGAATCTGGTTGAAGAAGATTACGCCTGGATAACGAAACAGGTAATGGATATTGCCGCACAATACAGCCAGAATCGTATTGTCAGTTTTTCAGAGGGCGGTTATAACCTGAAGGCACTGGCGAACAGTGTTGTCGCCCATGTGAAAACCTTGGCGCGAGTCGATTGAGGAAAAAGAAAAATGGCAATTCAATGGTTTCCGGGGCATATGAATGCCGCCAGAAAAAAAGCGGCGGAAACGATGGAAACGACCGATCTGGTGATCGAGGTTCTCGATGGCAGGCTTCCTGGTGCCAGCAGTAATCCGATGGTTGAGGAACTCCGGCTTCACCGTCAGCGGCCGTGTCTGAAAATTTTGAATAAAAGCGATCTGGCCGACCCGGTTGCAACGAAGGAATGGATTGACTTTTACAATAGCCAGCCGGGAGTGAATGCTGTTGCCCTGTCATGCAAGAATCCTTCTGAAGTGGCGAAAATCCCGGCCATTTGCCAGAAAATAGTGCCTCATCGTACCGGCCCGGGAAAACCGGCCAGGATGATGATTATGGGCATACCGAATGTCGGCAAGTCGACGTTGATGAATATGCTTTTGAAACGGCGTGTTGCAGCGGTCGGTGACGAGCCGGCAGTCACCAAAACGCAGCAGCGTCTGTATCTGAACAAAAACATGGTTTTGACGGATACCCCGGGATTGCTGTGGCCGAAAATCATGTATCCCAGTGACGGGTATATGTTGGCTGCAAGCCATGCCGTCGGGGTCAATGCCCTGATCGAGGATGAGGTCGCCGCCTTTCTGGGGGACGTTTTGCTCGAACGCTATCCCCACTTACTTAAGGCACGTTATGGCCTGACAGTGGATGAACTGGATGGCTATGGCGTTGTCGAAGGAGTGGCGACAAAACGTGGATTCAAATTAAGGGGCGGTGAGCTGGATGTCGAGAAAGGTGCCCACTCCTTCCTTCAGGATTACCGGTCGGGAGCGATTGGCCGGATCAGCCTGGAAACGCCTGAAAGCCGCAAGGAAATGATGGAATCCTCAAAGGCTCAGGATGCTGAATCCGGAGAAGGGAAAGAATAAACGGTGCCACTTTGGCGTGTGACTGTTTTCATGTGTATGGCTCTATAATTGACTGAATGAAACCGATTGCTCCAGGAACTGTTATTTTTCATCGTTACCGAGGTTACGGTGTGCTGACGGCTGTCAATTTGCTGACGGGTTGGGTCTCGGCGCGCTTCGGTAATGAACAACGATGCCTTGACCTGAATTTGTCGACTGATGAGGTCCAGCATGCTGACGGGGAACCGATTCTTTTCAGGCTTTCGCCTCCGGATCGCATGCCGCATGCCCGTCTTATGGAAATGGTGCTGAAATTGCACAGCGCCGGATATCAACGTCTTTATCTTTATTCATGGCCGAAGGATTCCGGTATGCACTGGAGATGGCATCTGTTCACAGGATGCAGGACATGGTTGCAAAGGCCATGGCGGGAAGGCTGGTACGGGTCTGGGGCGGATTATATTTTCAACCCGGTCATGGGCTGGGGGGATATCCCCGGGGCGACGGCAGATGAGCTGATCGCTGCTCTGGCCAAATTCGATCCGGAAGGGCTTGCAAATGCATTGGGTGAAGACGAGGAACACACTGAGTGGTTCAGGCGAATCTGCAAGGCTTTGCTTCCTGATTACATGTATAGCCTTGAAAAAAGGCTGAATCCGGACGGTTCGGTTTCAAATGTGCTGCCGGTTTATCCGGTCAGGCACGGTGTTGCCGCTTACGATGGGCCATCGCTTCCATGTCCTCCGGGATGGAGCAAGCTTCATTACGTCAATCCGATCCCACGCCATTTCTGCTATTTCTGACACGACAAGATGACATTGCACATTATCGCCACGGGTGGCACCTTTGAAAAACATTATGATGAAATCAGGGGGGAACTCGTTTTTAACTCCAGTCATATTCCCGGGATGATGGAACGTGCACGGGCATCGGTACCGTACACATTCGAGGAATTGTCGATGCTGGATTCACTCGATATGCAGGAACGTGACCGTCTGAACGTCCTGGTGTCCTGTCAGCAAACCCCGGCAGCGAGAATCGTCATTGTGCATGGAACGGATACGATGCAGGACACCGCGGCTGTATTGGGCAAAGCGGCGCTGGACAAAACCATTGTGCTGACCGGAGCGATGATCCCATATGAATTTGACCGCTCAGACGCTTTTTTCAATCTGGGATTTGCCGTCAGTGCAGTCCAGTTATTGCCTGCCGGCGTGTATATCCTGATGAACGGACAGATTTTCGAATGGGATAAAGTGGCGAAAAACCGTCGTCTCGGCGTGTTTGAAGCGGTATCATAGTAGCCATGCCGGTTTGCCGGTTTCTCCATTCATTCACTCAACTTTTATAGCTATTAATCTCATGAATATCGTTATTCTGGCTGCCGGTATGGGCAAACGCATGAATTCGGATTTGCCTAAAGTCCTTCATCATCTCGCCGGAAAGCCTTTGCTCGCCCATGTTCTCGATACGGCACGTTCACTAAACCCTGGCAA
>JAEYIG010000051.1 GCA_023409175.1 Pseudomonadota bacterium | reverse complement strand
CCCGGGCAATCCGGAATACGACCGGGGACAGCAGGAAAAGGCCGATGAGGTTCGGGATGGCCATCAGGGCATTCAGGGTATCGGCGGCGAGCCACAGGTCGCCCAGTTCGATGTCCGGCAATGTCCCGACGGGGATCAGCAAGACCCAGACAAGCCGGAACGGTTTGATGGCTTTGACGCCGAAGAGGTATTGCGTGCATTTTTCACTGTAAAAACTCCACCCGATCAGGGTCGTGAACGCGAAGAGGACCAGGCCGATCGAGACGATGTACTGGCCGAAATGCGGCAGTGCGCTTTCGAAAGCCATGGCCGACATGGCTGCGCCGTTCCTGCCGCTTTGCCAGGCTCCGGTGATGATGATGACGAGCCCGGTCATGCTGCAGATCAGGATGGTATCTATGAATACGCCGAGCATGGCGATGGTTCCCTGACGGGCGGGGCTGTCGGTCGTGGCGGTCGCATGGGCGATAGGGCCGCTTCCCATACCGGCTTCATTGGAAAAGATGCCTCTTGAAATGCCGAAACGGATGGCTCCCCATACCGTGGCCCCGGCAAAGCCTCCGGCGGCTGAAACCGGGGTGAAGGCGGATTCGACGATGATCGAAACGGCCGCCGGTATCTCGCTCCAGTTCAGCGCCAGTATCAAAAGCGATGACAGGATATAGGCGACGGCCATGAAAGGGACGAGTTTCCCGGCAACGTCCCCGATCCGTTTGATGCCACCGAGCAACACCAGCCCGGCCAGAAGCGCCGTCACGATACCCGTTATGACCGGATTGAACCCGAAACTGTGTTGCAGGGCATCGGCGACAGAGCTGGACTGGACGGTATTGCCGATGCCGAAACCTGCCGTCATGCCGAATACGGCAAACAGGAACGCAAGCCACTTCCATTTCGGGCCGAGGCCGTTGCGGATGTAATACATGGGGCCCCCGACCATATTGCCCAGGGAGTCTTTTTCACGGAATTTGACGGCCAGTACCGCTTCGGAAAAAGCGGTTGCCATACCGAGCAGGGCAATCAGGCACATCCAGAAAAGCGCTCCGGGCCCACCGCAAAAGATCGCGGTCGCCACTCCGGCGATGTTGCCTGTGCCAACCGTGGCGGACATGGCCGTCATCAGGGCATTGAATGGGGAAATGTCGCCTGTCTGGTCGGTTTTCCTGCGGCCCTGCCAGAGCATCCTGAAGGCATAGGGAATCCGTCTCAAGGGCGTGAAACGCAAACCGATGGTGAGAAAAAGGCCTGCACCGGCTAACAGGGGCAACAATAGAGGGCCGCAGACAATGCCGTTAAACTGCTTCAAGAGTTCCGTTATGCTTTCCATGTCCTGAGAAATCCGGCGAGGGTGATGGCGATGGGAGGAAGATTGTTACAATTGTAACAAGCTTGCCGGAAGGAAATGGCATTCCTGGCGAAAAAAGGTGGAATCCGGTCTTTTTGCGACAGGATGGCGGCAAAACGGTTCAGGGCAATAAAAAGGCAGTGAAGGAGAGGCACCAGGCCGGCTCATTCCTCTTCGGCGTGCGGTTTTTCAATGCGGCTGACACGCACTTTCACGATGCGGCGGCCATCCATTTCGGTGACTTCAAAACGGTAGCCCTTATATTCGAACGATTGCCCGACATGGGGAACCGACCCGAAGCGTTCCAGCAAAAAGCCGTTCAAGGAGGAGTATTCCTGATCGTCATCCACAAGGCCGTCCGTTCCCAATACCTGCTCGGCGGTATAGAGGTCGGTCGTACCGTCAATTTCCCACACGCCGTCCTCGACTTCCAGCACGGAGGGCTGTTCGTCCTCGTCCGGAAATTCCCCGGCAATCGCCTCAAGGATATCAATCGGCGTCAACAGGCCTTCGATGGTGCCGTATTCATCGGCCACCAGCGCGATCTGGCCGCGCGAGGTCTTGAAGATGTCCATGGCCTGCAAGACGCCTGCCGACTCGGGCATGACTATCGCCTCACGCAGGCTGTATTCGGTATTGATCTTGCCGTAGGTGTGCAGGTCGTCCATCAGATCCTGTGCACGGGCGACGCCCAGGACATTGTCGAGCTTGCCGCGGCAGACGGGGAAAAAACTGTGGGGCGTATGGCGGAGCTGTTCCTGGATGCTTTCGGACGATTCGTCGAGGTTGACCCATGAGACGTCGTTCCTTGGCGTCATGATCGAACGGATCGAGCGTTCGCCCAGCGTCAGGACGCCCGTTACCATATTGCGTTCCTCTTCGCCGAAAACGGGGGGTTCTTCAATGACTGTCTTTTCGTCCGGCTCCAGTTCGCGCGGTTCGGTACGGGATTTTCCGCCCAGAAGGCGCAGGACGGCATCGGCCGTCCGGTCACGCAACGGGATTTGCGCCATGTGCTTCATGAAATTGTGCTGGGCGATCTGGTTGAACATCTCGATCAGAATCGAGAAGCCGATACAGGCGTAGAGGTATCCCTTCGGAATGTGGAAGCCGACGCTTTCAGCGATGAGCGAGAGGCCGATCATCAACAGGAATGCCAGACAGAGCACGACGACTGTCGGGTGCTTGCCGACGAATTCGGTCAGTGGACGCGATGCCCAGACCATGATGATGACGGCAATGACGACGGCCGCCATCATGACCGGCAGGTGGTTGACGATACCGACGGCGGTGATGACGGAGTCCAGCGAAAAGATGGCGTCGAGGACGACGATCTGGGTGACGACGACCCAGAAGCTCGGGAAAACCCGGGATTCATCCTGATGGGGCGGCCGGCCTTCAAGCCGTTCATGCAATTCCATCGTTGCCTTGAACAGCAGGAATACGCCACCGATCAGCAGGATCAGGTCACGGCCCGACAGGGAAACGGAATAAATGGTGAACAGCGGACGCGTCAGGGTCACCATCCACGACAGGAGCGAGAGCATGCCCAGGCGCATGACCATGGCCAGCAAGAGGCCGGTCAGGCGTGCATGGTTCCGTTCCTTTGGCGGGAGTTTATCGGCCAGGATGGCGATAAAGACGAGGTTATCAATGCCGAGGACGACTTCAAGGACGACCAGGGTCAGCAAACCGATCCAGATAGCCGGATCAAATAACCATTCCATAGATAAGTAGAGAGTCAATGTAACAAACGGTATTATCGCAAAAAATGGCCGACAGTGAACGGGGAATTTGCTTTTTTGCCAAATTAACCGTCATTTTCCATTGATATGCCTTCAAACCGCTTCAAGTCCGTCCAACCGGTTTTTGCCTTTTCGGATCGGGACGATGCTTTTCCTGCTCCCCTGTCTTGCCGGATGTTTCTCCCGGTGCCAGAATATCCGGCGGAAATGGCAGGATAATGACGAAAGGGAAAAAGTGGAATCCAGAACATTGATTGAACGGTTCAGGCTCGTGGCCCATCCCGAAGGGGGCTACTACCGTGAAAGTTACCGTAGCGGGGACATGATCCCCCAATATGCCTTGCCTGACCGCTTTGGAGGCAGCCGCCATTTTTCGACGGCCATTTATTTCCTCCTTGAAAAAGGCCAGTATTCCCATCTTCACCGTATCCATTCCGATGAGATCTGGCATTTTTATCTGGGAGGTCCCTTGCGGCTGGCGATGGTCTGGCCGGATGGCCGCCCGGAAGAAATCATCCTCGGGCAGGATATCGAAGCGGGACAACACCTCCAATATGTGGTTCCGGCAGGTGTCTGGTTCGGTGCGACGCCCGGCGAAGGAAGCGACTATTCGATGGTCGGATGTACTGTCTCGCCCGGTTTCGATTTTGCCGATTTCGAAATGGGTGCCAAACGGACACTGAAGTCGGACTTTCCGGATGCGGCTGCCTGTATTGATGAATTCGCGATGTGAACCGGACGGTTGAATGGCGGCAGGGGCATACGGAAATTTTTTTCCCTTCCTGATACATCGGGAAAACAGACCAGTTGAAATGTCAAAACCGGATGTTTATGATGTTATCCATGATGAAACCGCATGTTTTGGCAGGTGGAGACAGGAAACGGATTTGCATTCATGGACAAGAACATCCAGAAATACCAGGCTTTTATCAAGGCCGTCGAATACGGGAGCTTCACGAAAGCCGCTGAAGTCCTGTCCTATTCGCAGTCCGGCATCAGCAGGATGATCAGCGACCTGGAGAGCGAATGGAATGTGACCCTTCTTGAACGCAAGCGTGCGGGTGTGCGCCTGACGTCGGAAGGGATGAAGCTCCTTCCTTATGCCAGGAGTGTCTGCGAAGAGTACCGGAAACTGCAGATGGAAGTGGATGAGCTGACCGGCTTGCAATCCGGCCTGATCCGTATCGGCACGTTTTCGAGCGTTGCGACGCATTGGCTGCCCAATATTATCCGTGCCTTCC
>JAEYIG010000036.1 GCA_023409175.1 Pseudomonadota bacterium | reverse complement strand
GTCACCATTTCGGGAGACGTGCCCCACGTTACCTGAGGCTGTATTTCTGCGGCATCCAGTTTGACGACGGCATCGAATGTCGCACCCTCGTCGGAATGCAGTGTTTTCCAGTAAGCCACCGCCTTTTCCCACTGGTCACCCTTGGGCGAGAAAGGTCGTCCCTTGACGTACTCGATCGTCGTATCGTCCACGGCGACCATGCCCGCACGGGCCCCGGCTTCGATCGCCATATTGCATAACGTCATCCGTCCTTCCATCGACAGGCCACGGATTGCCGAACCGGCAAATTCGATTGCATAACCCGTCCCGCCCGCCGTACCGATCTTGCCGATAATGGCCAGCACGATATCCTTTGCGGTCACGCCTGCAGGCAAATTACCGTTGACTTCAACGAGCATGGATTTCGATTTTTTCGCCAGCAAAGTCTGGGTCGCCAAAACGTGTTCGACTTCGGAAGTTCCGATGCCATGGGCCAGACAGCCGAAAGCGCCATGCGTCGAGGTATGCGAATCACCGCAAACGACAGTCATGCCCGGCAGCGTGGCACCCTGTTCAGGCCCGATGACGTGAACGATGCCCTGGCGCTTGTCGGCCATGTTGAAGTAAGTCAGGCTGAAAGATTTCGCATTCATGTCCAGCGTTTCGACCTGAAGGCGCGAAATGGGGTCTGCAATCGGGCCATTCCGGTTTTGCGTGGAAACGTTATGGTCGGCTACCAGCAGGTTGGCAGAATCCCTCCACGGCTTGCGGCCGGCCATACGCAGGCCTTCAAAAGCCTGCGGGCTGGTCACTTCATGCAGGAGGTGACGATCGATATACAAAATCGTCGTACCATCTTTTTCAGTATCCACCACATGGGATTCCCAGAGTTTGTCGTAGAGAGTTTTTGCCATGATGCAATTCATATACTTTGTTGACTAATAAATTATTATGCCACATTCATGGGGCAAGCTGACAGACAGCAGGGTTACACGCGTTTCATTTCTGCACTTCCCAGCGAAATGATTGCCAGGCGGCAATGAAAGCTATCGCAGCCAGTCCTGACGCGACCCAATACACTGCTTCAGGAGAAACGTCTTTCCATATCCATGACAGGAAAAAACCGCCGAGTGTGCCGCCGACGCCATAAGAAGCGCTGATGAAGAGTGCCTGTCCCCTTGCCTGCAGGGGGCCCGCAAACCACTTCTGGATGCTTAAAATTGATGTCACGTGATGGGCGCCGAATGTCGCCGCATGCAATAGCTGTGCAATCAGCAAAATGATGAACGATTCGGCCCCAAAACCGATCATGGCAAAACGCACGACCGCCAGAAACAGGCTTGCCAGCATGATGGCCCTGATACCGAAGCGTTTCATGATCGGTGCCTGATAGATGAAGAAAAGGATCTCGGCAGAAGCCCCTATCGCCCACATGAGCCCGATCGTCACGCTGCTATAGCCAAGCACGGACAGATAGAGCGAATAAAAGGAATAAATGGCTCCGTGTGCCGCCAGCATGAAACAGCCGGAAACCATGAACGCGATGACCTCGCGTTTTTTTGCGACTTGCCAGATGGATACCGCTTTTCTTGCGACAAGGGTTTGAGGACTCTGGTACAGACACAGGCTGACGGCCAGAACGGCTCCCAGAATGACTGCCCCGACATAAGGCATCAGTCCGATCCCCGCCCAATTCAGCACAAAACCGGAAGCGGCCGTCATGAAAACGTAGCCGACGGAACCCCACAGGCGCAACTGGCCATAGCGGGACATGTTTCCCTGCATTTCCGACAGGATCAGGGCATCGGACAAAGGCCCCTGTGCACTGGTAAAGAGGTTCACGGCAATCATGAAGAAAGCGAAATACCAGAAGCTGCCTCCGAAAAAGAAACCGGTAAACGCGACGAGTGCCGCACCGGCCGTGAACTGGAGAACGCGTGCACGTTGTCCCGTCCAGTCTGCCATCCATCCCCACAGGTTCGGCCCGACGATACGCATGGCCTGCATGAGTGACATCAGGATGCCGATTTCGAACGGACTGATTCCCCTGAAGGCAAGATACAGGGAAACGAAGGTCGGAAAAACACCGACGAAACTGTAATAACTGAAATAAAACGCGCCGAATCCCGGCGACTGTCTAGGCCATGAATTGTCTGACACAGATTAATCCGTCAAGCCGCATCATTCACCTTCGATAGACTGCGGCAAATCTCCCTCGACAGGAGAAAAAGAAGGGATGACATCGGCACACTGGGCACGGTGCTGCAAGACCGCGTCCATCAGGACCAGCGCCAGCATGGCTTCCGCGACCGGAACGGCACGGATACCGACACATGGGTCGTGACGGCCGGTCGTTTCAACCGTTACGGCATCCCCTTTGCTGTCAATGGACTGGCGTGCCAGGCGGATTGACGGGGTCGGTTTGATCGCTATGGACACACGGATATCCTGCCCTGTTGAAATACCACCCAAAACGCCACCGGCATGGTTGGTCAGGAAACCGTCAGGCGTGATTTCATCACCGTGCTCGGAACCTTTTTGCGCGACACAAGCAAAACCGTCACCGATTTCAACCCCCTTGACGGCATTGATCCCCATCATGGCAGCGGCAATTTCGGCATCGAGTTTTTCAAACAGCGGATTGCCAAGACCGACCGGCACTTTCGTCGCAATCACATCCACTTTCGCACCGATTGAATCCCCTGCCTTGCGCAAGGCATCCATTTTTTCTTCCATGGCACTTAACAGGGCACTGGAATCCGTAGCGGCAAAAAACAGGTTATGGGAGGTGAAATTCCATGACTGGAATGGAATCGGTGTGTCGCCCAATTGGGACAGACAACCTTTGATTTCAACACCGTAGCGTTTTTTCAGCCATTTTCTGGCAATCGCGGCCGCGGCAACCGTCACGGCCGTCAGACGGGCTGAAGAACGGCCGCCACCTCTCGGGTCACGCAACCCATATTTCAGAAAATAAGGGTAATCGGCATGACCGGGACGAAAAACGTCGGCGATGGTGCTGTAGTCCTTGCTGCGCTGGTCCTGATTCTCGATCAGGAGCGCAATCGGCGTACCGGTCGTTTTTCCCTGATAGACGCCCGACAGGATCTTCACGGCATCGGGTTCACGACGCTGGGTGACAAAGCGGGAAGTACCCGGTTTGCGGCGGTCGAGTTCCGGCTGGATATCGTCTTCAGACAATTCCATTCCCGGGGGGCAACCATCAACGATACAGCCAATGGCCGCACCATGCGATTCACCGAATGTCGTTACTGAAAACAGTTTTCCGAAAGTATTGCCAGCCATAGCGTTATCCGTATTTAATCGTATTGACCTGAAGACCCGATTCTATCATTGACAGTCAGTAATGCGCCAAACCATCTTAAGGTTTACTTTCAGGCGATGAACCGTACTGTCAAAGCATGAATGCGCTGTTGATGGCGACGACACACCAGTCGAGCAACGGGCCTGGGAAAACGCCCAGCACGACGATCAGCAATCCGTTGATCCCCAATGCGACTGCCATATCCAGGGGCACACTTATTTTCCTGTCATCGGGCGGCTCGTCGAAATACATGAACTTGACCACCCGAAGATAGTAAAACGCGCCCACTACGGCAAAGAAAATGCCGACCACGGCAAGCCAGATCAGGTCGGCATCGACCAGTGCCTGAAACACGGCGAATTTACCGAAGAAACCGACCAGAGGCGGGACACCTGCAAACGAGAACATGCACACCAGCATAATGAGTGCATACCAGGGATTGCGCCGGTTCAGGCCACGCAGGTCGTCAAGCCTGTCGGCTTCGACTCCCCTTTTCGACATCATCAGGATCACGCCGAAGGCTCCCAGTGTCGCCAGCACGTAAACGATGGTGTAATACATGGCCGAACTGTAAGCGAATGACGAGGCAATTTCCCGGTAACCTTCCCTGACGCCGGCCAGCATGCCCAGCAGCATGTAGCCCATCTGGGCGATGGTCGAATAGGCCAGCATTCGCTTGATGTTTTTCTGCATGATCGCGGCGACATTACCCAGCGCCATCGACAGGATGGCGATGATCATCAGCATCTGCTGCCAGTCAAACGCCATGGGCAACAGCGCCTCCACCAGAATGCGCAGGCAGATCGCAAAACCCGCAATCTTCGGCACTCCCGCAATCAGCAGGGTCACAGCCGTCGGCGCCCCCTCAAACACGTCGGGAACCCACATATGGAAAGGAACGGCACCCAGTTTGAAAGCGATCCCCACCACGACGAAAACGATGCCGAAAACCAGAATCGTCCTGCTGATGCCACTGTATGCCGTTACCCTTGCGATATCCAGGAACTCCAGTGTCCCTGTCGCACCGTACAGCATGGAAATCCCGTAAAGCAGAAGACCCGAACCCAGCGCACCCAGTATGAAAAACTTGGTTGCCGCCTCGACCGCCTTGCTGTCGTCTCGTTTCAGGGCCACCAGCGCATACAACGGGAAAGACATCAACTCGATACCGAGATACATCGTCAGGAAATCGGCAGACGAAATGACGACCATCATGCCTAGCATGGCAAAGAGGGAAAGGCTGTAAAACTCGCCTCCGAGATGGCCGGATGTCATGTTCCTGTCGTTGATGTAGCGGCGCGAATAAACCAGCGTGAACAGCATGGCGACATAGGTGCACAACTTCAACAGGACGGAAACGGCATCCGATACGAAAGAACCACCAAAGGTATAAACGATGCTTTTTTCCGGTGGGAACAGGAATGTGACTGCCATACATGCAAGAATGGCAAACATGGACAGGCCGAACGTGACATCCCTCCTGTTTTGCGGCAAAAACAGGTCGATCAGCAATATCGCCGGTACCGATGCGATCAGTATCAGTTCAGGCAGGGCGGGAAGCAGGTTCATCGGATTCATGTCGTTTTCATCGGCCCTTACAGTTTGGA